>DATNKA010000202.1:0-15430 GCA_035603655.1 Candidatus Acidiferrales bacterium
GCGGCCACCCAGCGAATGTGCGGACGCGGCAAGACGATGAGCCACGACATGAACATTACGCATGCAAATGTTGAAATCGCAGCCCTCGCACCCGCGGAAGACGAAGTTCAACTTTGGTGAGTCGATCTGGAGGCCATTCGCGCCGAGGAGTCCGGCTGGCAGGAAATACTTTCCTCCGACGAAAGGAACCGGGCTGCGCGATTTCATTTTCCGGACGACCGTCAACGCTTTGTTGCTTCACGCGCGTTGTTACGGACGATTCTGGCAGGGTTCTTAAATATCGATGCAAAGGAGTTGCGGTTTTCGTATTCAAAAAAAGACAAGCCTTTTGTCGGCCCGGCCCATGCCGATAGCGGTATCACGTTTAATATGTCCCACTCCGGCGGAATTGCGCTCTACGCTTTTGCACGCCGCCGAGAGATCGGAGTGGACGTGGAACAGATTCGCAGCGATTTCGATATTGAGCCCATTGCCCGCCGATTTTTCTCTGTATTGGAACAGCAGCAACTTGCCGCGTTGCCCGCGGACTCCCGGGTGGACGCCTTTTTCCGCTGCTGGACCCGCAAAGAGGCATACATCAAGGCAGTCGGGGACGGATTGTCCCTGCCGCTCAGCCAGTTCGATGTATCCCTGGACCCTTCGGGAACGGATGCACTTCTCGCCACCCGGCCCGATAGTTCGGAAGCCGGGCAATGGCTGCTGCGAGGAGTTCCCGGAGGCCCAGGCTACAGCGCCGCTTTGTGCGTTCGCGGACAAGATTGGAAACTGAAACACTGGCATTAGAGTTCGGTGCATCCCGGAGCGTGTGGAACTGCCCTAGCTATTACTGCACTTCTTTTCACATTCGAAAACGGGAGGAGGCATTTCAGGTTATTCACATGGGAAAATCGTTTCGTTTCATTAGCTTACGTGGTGGCCTATCGGACGCGAAGGCCTCCCAATTGCTGCACCTGTTCTTGGTATAAACGAGAACGATGCGGCTTTCTTGCGACGGCGGAGAAGTGATATTCTGTTAGGTAATCTTTCGGGTTTCTCCCTCTCTCTGTATCTGCAATCGATTTTGCTACGACCCGGTATGGCCGAGAGATAATCCAATCAAATACGATAAAGGTAATAGACAAGACTGTACGGGACAATTCAGGAGGCAGCGCACTTGACCGTTTCAACCAGCCATCTTATTCCGCCCCACGGGGGTGAATTAATCAACCTTATCGCGGAGCCAGCCCAGGTCGCGGACCTAAAAGCGCATTCCAAACAGTGGCCTTCGTGGGATCTGACAGCCCGGCAGCTTTGCGATCTGGAGTTGTTGATCACAGGCGGGTTCTCTCCGCTGCAAGGCTTCATGACGCGAGCCGACTACGACAGCGTCTGCCAGAATATGCGGCTGGTCAGTGGCGTTCTTTGGCCGATGCCCATCACCCTGGATGTCACCGAGGAATTCGCCAAGAAGCTCACGGCGGGCAGCAGCAAAATTGCGCTGCGCGATCCTGAGGGCGTAATGCTCGCCGCATTGCACGTCGAAGAGATCTGGCAACCAGATCGGAAGGCGGAAGCTAAAGCGGTTTTCGGCACCACCAGCGCCGCTCATCCGGGCGCCGATTATGCGATCAACAAGGCGAACCCCTGGTACGTGGGAGGAAAAATCGAAGGTCTGCAGATCCCTCCCCATTACGATTTTCGCAGCCTGCGTTTGACTCCCGCCGAACTGCGGGCGGAGTTTGCTCGCGAGGGCTGGCGCCGCGTCGTCGCGTTTCAGACGCGCAATCCTATGCACCGCGCCCACGTTGAGCTGGCGTTTCGCGCCGCCAAGCAGGTTGAGGCTAACCTTTTAATCCATCCCAGCGTGGGCATGACGAAGCCCGGCGATGTCGATTACTACACGCGCGTGCGCTGTTACCAACTGCTGTTGTCGAAGTTTCCGCAGTCGACTGCGAAACTTTCTCTGCTGCCGCTCGCCATGCGCATGGGGGGACCGCGCGAAGCCATTTGGCACGCCCTCATTCGCAAGAATCATGGCTGCTCGCACTTCATCGTTGGTCGTGATCATGCCGGGCCTGGCAAAGACACCGACGGCAAGCCTTTCTACGGGCCTTATGAGGCACAGGAAGTCTTCAAGAAACACGAGGCCGACATCGGCGTCACCATGGTTCCCTTCAATATGATGGTTTATCTCGAGGACCGGGATAAATACGTTCCCGACGACGAGGTCAAAAATGGCGACCGTGTCCTGAACATCTCTGGGACCGAACTTCGCCAGCGATTAAACGAAGGCCGGGAGATTCCCGCCTGGTTCACCTACCCCGAAGTCGTGGCCGAATTGCGCCGCAGCTTCCCGCCGCGTCACAAGCAAGGTGTGACCCTTTTTTTTACCGGCCTTTCGGGCTCCGGTAAATCCACGATCGCGAACGTGTTGCTCACGAAATTTCTGGAAACAGGGGGGCGTCCGGTCACACTTCTGGATGGCGATCTCGTGCGCAAACATCTTTCTTCCGAACTCGGATTTTCGAAAGAACACCGCGACATTAACATCCGTCGAATCGGCTACGTGGCATCGGAAATTACCAAGAACGGCGGGATCGCGATTTGTGCGCCTATCGCTCCCTACGACGCCACGCGCAAGCATGTCCGGCGAATGATTGAGCCCTATGGAGGCTTCATTCTGGTCCACATTGCCACCTCCGTGGAAGTCTGCGAACAACGGGACCGAAAAGGCTTGTATGCCAAGGCACGCGCCGGAATTCTCAAAGAATTCACAGGAATTTCGGATCCCTATGAAGTTCCGTCTGATGCCGAAGTGGTCATCAACACCGGCGAGTTGTCTCCCGAAGAAGCAGCGCAGGAAATTATTCTGCACCTCGAGCGCGAAGGCTTCATCGGGACAGCAGCGGAGTCGGTCTGAACGCAGTCCTGCCGACACCAGCAATGGATTGAAAGGCTGAAGCCGGTATTGACATGGATCTGCTGATTAAGAGTCTGATTGGTTTTGTAGTTGGGACCCTGATCGGAATGACGGGAGTCGGGGGCGGGGTTTTGCTGCTTCCCATCCTGATTTTCGGGTTGGGCGTGTCTCCCATGCAGGCCGTTGGTTCGGATGCGCTTTTCAACTTCCTTACTAAGATCGGCGCCAGCATAGTTCACCTGCGCAAGGGTACGGTTCGTCGCAAAGTCGTTCTGGCACTGGCCGTGGGCAGCGCCCCCGGGTCCTATCTGGGCGTAAGTTTTCTGGTTCACTTGCGAAACGTTTATGGCAATGGTGTGAATCACTTCATCACCGTTGCCGTGGGAGTTTTGCTGATCTGCATTCCTACCTTCCTGTTCTTCCAACAAAAAATCGAGGACCGGGTAGCGGTGCGGCCGCCCACCATGAAGTCGTTCGCCTGGATGTCCATCATTGGTCTAGTGGCTGGATTTCTGGTGGGGATTACTTCCGTCGGCTCAGGCAGCATCGTCATGATGATGCTGCTTTTGTTTTACAGCTTTCAGCCCAAGGTTATGGTGGGAACCGACATCGTGCACGCCTTGCTGCTTACGGGTGTGACTAGTTTGCTCCATTTTCGTATGCACAACATTGATGTGCATCTCGTGGGGGCGCTATTGCTGGGGTCGGTTCCGGGAGGGTTGGTCGGTTCCTACCTGAGCACGCGGGTTCCAGTCCCATGGCTCAGGCGTATTCTGTGCGCGGTGCTGCTGGCGACAGGCGCGCGAATGCTGATGGCATGATGATCACGACTTTCATAACGACTTGATCCTCAAGACTGATGCTCACACTTCGATCCTCTAACAAGATCAGGAAACTATGCACTTAAACTTCTACTCTGAAATACTGGTACGCATTCAAGCGGCACTGGAGGCCTCTAGCGCGGTTTTTGCTCGCTTCACGCCGGGAGCGATTGCCACGGAATACAAAATTGGACGCGATCCAGTAACCGAAGCAGATCGCGCCCTGGACGCGATTCTGCGCCAAGAACTTCTGCGCGATGGTGAGGGCTGGCTTTCCGAAGAGAGCGTGGACGATCCCATCCGACTGCAGCGGTCAAATGTTTGGGTGGTCGATCCTCTCGACGGCACCCGCGAATTCGTTGCCGGCATCCCCGAGTTCTGCGTTTCGATTGGTTACGTCGAGCATGGGCGTCCAGTGGCGGGCGGGATCTACAATCCAGCGACCGGCGAAACCTTCCTGGGATCGATCGCGTCCGGCGTCACATACAATGGCAACCCTTCCCAAGCCAGCCAGCGCAAGAATCTGGACGGCGCCCTGGTGCTCGCCAGCCGCAGTGAAGTCAAGCGCGGCGACTGGAAATTGTTTGATAACGCTGCTTTTACGATCCGGCCGATGGGGTCGGTTGCCTACAAGCTTGCCCTGGTCTCCGCGGGGCTAGCCGACATAACTTTCACGCTGACTCCCAAGAACGAGTGGGACGTGGTGGCCGGAGCAGCCCTGGTGAGGAGTGCAGGCGGCTTTGTCAGCACTTTGCAGAAAACCGAACTGACAGCGAATCGCCGCGATCCGCTGCTGTCAGGGCTTCTGGCGAGCGGCCCGTTTCTGAAGAACGAGCTGCTCGCCTTGGTGGAGCCGCATATCCACGTCACTGAACAAGCGCGTTAGGTTCTGGGGGGCGTTGGCGCCAGAGGGCGAGCGGTGAACCATGTGAGTTTTCACCGAATCAGGGATTGCCCCCTTCCGGTAATGCTGGCAGCGTAAAATGTTGGGGGGCAGTGGGCGCATTCGGAATGAATCTTAAAGCCATGGAACGGACTGTTTTGACCACGGGGAACCCTCTTTCGATTGCCCAGGAACGACTCTGGGTACTAGAGCGACTGAACCCTCGCAATCCTGCTCACAATGTCTCATACGGTTTGCGTCTGCAGGGACCCCTCGACGTCGAGGCGTTCCGGCGTGCCTGGAGCGAAGTAGTTCAGAAGTACGAGATTCTAAGCACGCAGTTCCAGGCTACTGACGGTGTACCGCGGGCTAGCGCGGTTGCGGCCTCATGGCCCGAGTTAACCGGTTTCAGCCTGGAAGACATTTCTCCCCGGGAACGCGAGGCGAGTCTATCGCAATTGGCAAGCGATGAGGCCCGCAGGCCGTTTGATCTCTCCAGGGCTCCCCTGTTGCGAGCTTTTTTTTGGCGCTTGGCACCTTTGGAAAATGTGCTTCTCGTGGTTGCGCATCGTATCGTTTGCGACGAAGCGTCACTCGAAATTCTTCTGCGCGAAATCGCGATGCACTACGAGGCGCAAAGCTCCAAGGCTCGGACAGCTCTCCCACCGATGCAGTACAGCGAGCTTGTTTCTCGACAACGCAGCGCCCCAGAGGAACAAATCTCTTATTGGGGGCAGCAGCTCGCCGGAGCTCCTGCCAGCGTCGATCTACCCCTCGACCGGCCTCGCCCGGCGGAGCAGACTTTCTCTGGCGCATCCCACTTTTTTTCGATAGGCCGATCGGACTTGGAGCAACTTCGGGATTTTGCGAAGAGTAATGTCACCACCCTTTTCGTAACTTTGCTGGCAGTTTTCAAGGTTCTTTTGTTCCGCTACAGCAGACAGGACCATGTGGTCGTGGGCACTCGAATTTCGGGCCGCGCTGCGCCTGAGTTCGAAAGAGTCATTGGTCCACTCGAAAACATGCTGGCGCTGCGGACAGATTTATCCGGCGATCCCAGTTTCGCTGGTTTGTTGACCCAGGTGCGGGAAGTAGCGGAGGGAGCATTCGCCCATGAGGACGTTCCCTTCGAGACTGTCGTCAAGCAACTGCGCCTGGGGCGGGACCTGAGCCGGCACCCGCTATTTCAAATTATGTTCACCCTGAGGGAAACTGCGGATCTGCCCAGTTTTCAAAGCACAATGTCGGGGGTGAATCCGTTTTCAGTGGCGAGCCCCGCGCAGCAGTTCGAGCTGTCAGTCGGCTGCACGACGAAGGAAGATGGAATGGATCTCTCCTTCCGCTATAACCCCGATCTGTTCGACGTTGAGACGATCGAGCGCATGGCGGACCACTTCAGGGTTCTGTTGCAATCGGCGGTAGACAATCCGGCCACCAAAATTTCGCTGCTGCCGCTCCTTCCTGAGGCCGAGCGCCGTCAGTTGCTGGTGGAATGGAATGATACTCGGATCGAGTATCCGACCGATGTGCCTCTGCACCAGTTCATTGAAGAACAAGTGGAGAAGACACCGGACTCCACAGCCGTAATTTACGAGTCGGAGCAACTCACTTACAGACAGCTGAACGACCGTGCCAACCAATTGGCGCGCCGTTTGAACCAGCTGGAAGTGGGCCCCGACGTTTTGGTTGCGGTGTGCATGGAACGATCGCTCGATCTGGTAATTGCGCTTTTGGCAATTCTCAAAGCCGGCGGCGCTTACGTTCCCTTGGACTCTGAGTACCCGAAAGAAAGACTGGAGGCCATGCTGCGGGACGCGGATCCACCCGTGGTTTTGGCGCAATCCCACCTGCTGGATCGTTTACCCCAAGGTGTTCGAAAGGTAATTTGTCTCGATCGCGATTGGCCTTCGATCGATGCGGAAAGCCGGGACAACCTGCCGTCCGTTGTGAATGGAAAAAATCTGGCGTATGCGATCTACACTTCAGGATCCACCGGCAAGCCCAAAGGAGTGCCCAACGTTCACGAGGGGATTGTAAACCGGCTTCTGTGGATGCAAGCCATGTATAAACTGACCGGCCGGGACCGCGTTCTTCAGAAAACGCCTTTCAGTTTCGATGTATCCGTGTGGGAATTTTTTTGGCCACTGATGACCGGTGCAACCCTGGTCGTGGCGCGCCCCGGCGGACACCGCGATCCCGCCTACCTCGTCAACTTAATCGCAGAATGCGGCATCACCACGCTTCACTTCGTGCCCTCGATGTTGAGCATTTTTCTGGAGGCTGCGGGGCTCGAACGCTGCCGCAGCTTGAGACAGGTTTTCGCCAGCGGTGAGGCTCTGCCATTTGAATTGCAGCAGCGCTTCTTCGAAAGACTGGGAGCCGAGTTGCACAACCTGTACGGCCCCACCGAAGCCGCAGTCGACGTGACTTATTGGCCCTGCCGGCCGGATCGCCGATTATCAATTGTTCCGATTGGCCGCCCCATCGCCAACACACAAATCTACATCCTGGATGCCAACCTTCAACCGGTACCGATAGGGGTAGCGGGGGAGTTACATATCGGAGGGATTGGACTGGCCCGCGGATATCTCAATCGGCCTGATCTAACTGCTCAGAAATTTATTCAGGACCCGTTCAGCCGGACACCGGGTGCCCGGATGTACAAGACCGGGGACCTGGCTCGCTTTCTTGTCGATGGCAACATTGAGTATCTGGGACGGATTGACCACCAGGTAAAGCTTCGCGGCTTTCGCATCGAGCTGGAAGAGATCGAAGCGGTGCTCGCACAGCACGCTGGAGTCACTCAAGCCGTCGTGGTGGTGCGCGAGGATAACCCGGGCGATCAAAAGTTGGTCGCCTATGTGGTTCCGAAGCAGAAGCTCCGGAAGACAGGCCTGGGAAATTATCAGCTGCCGAACGGGATGAACATTCTCCACCAGAACAAGGGCGAGACGGATTTTCTATACCGTGAGATCTTCGAGTCGCAGATGTATCTGAGGCATGGCATTGTCCTGGTGGAGGATGCCTGCGTGTTCGATGTAGGCGCTAACATCGGCTTGTTTGCGCTGTATATCGGGGAGCGCTGCCCGCAAGGGCGGGTGTACTCGTTTGAACCATTGCCTCCCATCTTTGAAACACTGCAGGGCAATGCTGCGCTGTACGACGGGCAGATTAAGGTCTTCCCCATCGGACTGTCGAGTGAGGATCTGAAAACGGAGCTCACCTACTATCGCGGCAATACCATTATGTCCGGGCTGAAGGCGCAAACGGACACGGAAGAAGATGTGGAAGTCGTGAGGAAGTTTCTGCGGACCCAGGAACAGGGCGCTGCCGATGGGGATGTGCTGCTTAGCCAGGCGGACGATCTGTTGCGGGAGCGGATGCGCGGGGAGATCTATTCCTGCCGGCTGCGGCGGCTTTCGGATGTAATGCGGGAAGAGCGGGTGGAGCACATTGATCTCTTGAAGATTGACGTAGAGCGCGCCGAGTGGAATGTACTGCAGGGGATTGACGCAGACGACTGGCAGAAAATCGACCAGGTCGTGCTGGAGGTGCATGACCACGTAAGCGGGTATCAGGGCAGCCGGGTGAAGCAAATCTCGGAATTTCTTCGGCAACACGGCTACGAAGTCACTGCGGAAGAGGATGAAGAGATGAAAGGCGCAGGCCTGTACAACGTCTACGCGACTCGCTATCCGAAGGAGAAAAGAGAGGAAATGTTGTCCGCTCTGGCGGCACCCATGCAGCCAGCGCCGGAGGCGATCACGCCGGCGGTGCTGCGCATGCACTTACAGGGGAAGCTGCCGGAGTTCATGGTGCCTTCGAATTTCGTTATCCTGGAAGAATTTCCGAAGACTACCAGCGGCAAGGTTGACCGCCGCGCCTTACCCGCTCCCGCACCGGACCGCAGGGATTCTGCTCTGACCGTCGCCCCGCGCAGCCAGATCGAATCTGAGCTCGCATCCCTCTTCGAGAAGGTTCTTGGCGTTCCGTCCGTCGGAGTAACTGATAACTTCTTCGATCTCGGTGGCCATTCACTCCTGGCCGCACGTTTGCTTTCAGAAGTAAGAAAAGTTACTGGCCAGGAGATTCCGCTGTCCGCGCTCTTTCGCGGAGCAACCGTGGAATCCCTGGCACGCCTTATTGATGGGCAGGGGGACACCAGCGATCCGGTGGTCATGCAAATTCAGCGGGGAAACAGCAACGCATTGCCTTTCTTTGCCATCGTACCGCCGGGCGAAGAATCGTTGGGATACGCGATGCTGGCGCGGCACATGGGCGCGGGACAAACGGTGTACAAGATCCAAGGCCAAATCCCGGTCACGGGAGGCAAGCGTCCCTATTCTCAACAGGAGATGCAGGCTCTGACCGCCGAATATATTGCGGCGATGCGCACTGTGCAACCCCATGGCCCGTATTGCATTGGTGGACTATGTGACGGCACTCACATCGCGGAACAGATCGTGCTGAGTCTGGAAGGACAAGGGGAGGAAGTCGGATTGTTTGCCATCTTCGATACCTGGGTCTTACAGCACAGTCAGAGGCGCTGGCTGTGGAAGATCCACTACTATGGCGAGCGACTGCGAGAGATGAAACGGTTAAGCCTCGGCGCACGACTTGCTTCCTATCAAAACGTCGCGCGAAAAAAGGTCGACAACTTGCTTGGCAAGAGTTCTCCACGAACGGATTGGCCGCGGGTCTACTGGCCGGAAGGATTCACACCATCGCGGTTCAGGGCTCCGGTGATTCTGTTTAAGCGTCCTAAGCAGCAGTTTTATTACATCAAGGATCCGCAGATGGGTTGGGGCGTCAGAACTCAGAGTGGCGTCGAGATCCACGAAATTGATTTTCATCACCTGGAAATTTTGCGCGAGCCGCATGTTCGCGAATTCGGCCAAAAGTTAGCCGAGGCGATTTCGCGGGTCAGCCACCGGAGTGTCCCGGCGCCACAGGGGTCGAGGCAAGACCAGCAAGCTTCTCTCGTAACTGTCCAGCACATGCAGCGTGGCTCATGAGGTTCGATAAAACCCAAATCCTAAGAAACGTCGGATCGAGTTGGTTCGCCCTGGGCGTGAATGTGATGGTGGGGATTTTTCTTTCCCCCTACATCATTCATCACCTGGGCGACGACGCTTTCGGTCTCTGGGTCATCATCTTTTCGGTCACTGGATACTACGGTCTGTTCGATCTGGGCATCCGGTCCTCCATTGTTCGCTACGTCGCCAAATATTCCGCGACGGAAGAACACGATGAGCTGAACCGGTTGATCAATACGGCCATGTTCAGTTACACCGGCATTGGGGTTGTGTCCATGGCCATAACTCTGATTGCCGCTTACTATGTAAACTCGATTTTCCGCATCCAACCCGAATTCGTACCCACGGCGCGCTGGCTGCTCCTCATGGTAGGCGCGTCGGTTTCCGTGGGTTTTCCTCTCGGAGTTTTCAGCGGAATTCTGGAGGGCTTACAGCGCTTCTATCTCCTGAACTTCACCAGTATCAGTTCGACTCTAATACGCGCGGTGCTTATCGTCATCGCTCTGCAACACGGACGCGGATTGTTGACCATCGCCTTAATCACGGTCGGCATGCCGTTGCTCAATGGACTAATCAATGCCGCCGCGGTGTTTCGCCACTTGAACCTGCGGCTCGGACTGCAATATGTAAGCCGCTCCACCTTGCGCCGCATCGCGAGCTATAGCGGGACGACGTTCGTCATAATCGTTGCCGGGCGCTTGCGTTTTAAGACGGACGCTCTGGTCATTGGCACGTTTGTTTCGGCGGCAGCCGTCACCTACTTCACCATCGGCGCGCGGTTGGTTGACTATGCTCAGGAAGTCGTGAGCAGCCTGGCTCAGATCTTCGTGCCCATGTCGAGCCAGTCCCAGGCCAAAGGAGACCTGGACGCGCTGCGAAAAATTTTCGTCGTCGGCAACCGCGCCTGCGCTTTCATTATCTTCCCCATCACCGCCATCCTTAGCATCCTGGGCAAGTCAGTGATTGAAGCGTGGGTTGGCCCCAAATATATCGCCACCAGCTATCCCGTACTCCTGGTTCTGCTTTTTCCGACCACCTTGATGCTGGCTCAGGCCGCTTCCGGGCGCACTCTCTGGGGTATGGCAAAACATCGCACCTGGGGCTGGGTGGTGCTGGTTGAGGGCACTTCGAATCTCATCCTGAGCATACTTCTGGTGCGCCGCTACGGCATTTTGGGGGACGCTATCGGCACCGCCATCCCTCTCACTTGTTCCATGATTTTTTTTCTTCCCCGTCATCTGTGTCGTTTGCTGGGGATCAAACTCACCACCTATCTCTACCGCGCATTTGTGCTACCCGTAGTTTTGTGCGTTCCTGTTGTGGCGGTTCTTTTGCTTATGCAGCGTTGGTACATCCCCCATCGATTGGGCCCGCTTCTGATACAACTGGTGATAGCCAGCTTGGTTTACGGTATCGGACTTGCGTGGGCATTCTGGACCGATCGTGCTTGGGATGTTGGAGTGTTGGGAGCGAATCCGGAGGATGAAGTAACCCTTGCCCTCGTGGAAACCTATCAGGAGGAAGCATAAGGCGTGGTGCCAACTCCGCTGGCGAGAGTAAGTTGCAGTGGCTCAGGGTCATATTGGAAGAACGCAGCCAGTGAATCCCTTGGGCCATGTTGATCTATCGGAAAGATGATCAAGAACACCCGATCCCAGGCAGTGCTGATTTTGGGCGCGTCGCCGCGTGTCAGCTTGGCGATTGCACGCACGCTGAACCGTCGCGGTATCCCCGTGGAGATTGCTTCATTTCAGCCGGAAGACCCTTCCCTCCGTTCCCGCGCGGTCCGTGCGTTTCATCGGTTGCCCGAGCGGCGAAAAAATCCCGAGGCGTTCACCGCCGCTTTACTAGCTTTGGTGCGCGAAGGACGATTCGATCTCATATTACCCGCCGGTGATCCGCAGTTGGCGGCTCTCGCAGACCTCTATGACGAGTTGAGTCCACTGCTGCATGTCGGCTGCCCTCCACCTCTCTGCGTAGAGCGAGTGCTGAACAAATCGCTGACCTTGGAAACGGCAGAACGCTGCGGTATTCGAGTGCCTTTCACGCGTACGATCACCAATGTTGCCGACCTCGACTCGATCGCGGGGCAACTTCGCTTTCCGGTTGTAGTTAAGCCTGAAAAAAGAGGTTCTGCCGCCTTTCGGGTCTTCTATTTCAATACGCTGCCAGAACTCTCTGCCGCTCTCGCCAGAAACAAATGGGGCAGCGTTCTTTTGCAGGAGTACTGTCCGGGAGTGGGCGTGGGCGTTGAAATCCTGATCCACAATGGTGAATGTGTCGCAAAATTTCAGCACCGCCGCCTGAAGGAAGCACCCGCTACTGGCGGCGTCGCGGTCCTCGCCATTGCCGAAGAACCGGACCCGGAGCTGGTTCGCTCCTCCATGGAGTTGCTTCGTGCTCTCGAATGGGAGGGCGTTGCTATGGTCGAGTTCCGGGTTGACCGGAAAACGGGAAGCTCGGCCCTGATGGAGGTAAATGGTCGTTTCTGGGGCTCAGTTTCGTTTCCCATCGCGGTCGGAGTCGATTTTCCGTTCTACTATTGGCAACTGTTTCACGGAGAGCAGCCCGCCGTCCCGGTTCGGTATTCGGTGGGCATGCGCTGGCGATGGAGCCCCGGCTATCTGGATCGCATGCAAAGTATTGTTTTCCGCACTGCTGGCTCCCTCGGCCCTCGGCCCTCGGTTTCGCGGGAGTTGCTGCGGGCTATACCCGACTTTTCTCCATTGATTAAAGAAGCGTTGTGGTCATGGTCGGACCCTTTTCCTTTTTTCGCGGAGGTCAGCAGCATGCTGCGCTCCGTCCTGGGTTCGGTTTTAAAGTCCGCTTTCCGGAGGATAGCTCCACGCAAACTGATGGTTTATTTGCAAATCTATTCCAGACTCGACCCTCAGTCGCGCCCGGCTTACGCCAGTCTTCGCATCCGCGGTGCTTTAGGGATAAAGAGCCAAAATGAACGCCGGCCGCGGGAAGTAACACCCGAGGATGCCAACTCGTTTCTATTTGTGTGCTTCGGAAACATAATGCGCAGCCCGATGGCGGAGGCCATGCTAAAGCATGTACTCGCCGCTCGCGGAATCGATGGTCCTGTCGTACGCTCTGCGGGCTTGCACGCTGTAGCCGGCCGCGAAGCTCACACTTGTGCGCTCGCCGTTTCGAGGGAGCTTGGCATTCCGCTGGATCAACACAGGGCGCAGCCTGTGACACCTGAACTGGTTTCTGCCTCGGACCTCATTTTCGCCATGGACTTTGAAAACCTCGCTGAGTTGGAGACGCTCTACCCGGCAGCGAGAAATAAGATTTTCCTGCTGAGCCGTTACGCGGAAGGAAGACAACGGAACCGCGAGATACCAGACCCCTATTTTGGGGATATCGAGACCACACGTCGATGCTACTCTGTGTTAAGAGCGTGCATCGACAATCTGGCGCGCAAGATTGGTTCTGCGCGTGAAATGAGAGAGTCCCTGTCGCATTCGCGGTAAGAGCTTGTAAGACTCGATAGTGGAGTGTATCGGTACCTAAATTCTGCCATGCCTTCGAACATTGTCGTCCGACGAATACGCGGTTTGATCAACCACTTGGGAAAAATCACGGATACCGCCCTGGACCGTAACCCTGCGGGCCGTAGCGTGACGGTTCTTCCGGGAGATGTTTTCATCGTTTCTTATCCGAAATCTGGAAACACCTGGACCCGCTTTCTGGTGGGAAATCTTATTTACCAGGATGAGCCAATTACCTTCGCCAATGTTGAAAGCCGCTTGCCATCGCTGTACGTTCATCCCGATCGAAAACTGCGGAAGCTTCCTCGCATTCTGAAGAGCCATGACTGTTTTGACCCGCGTTACAGGACGGTTATCTACATCGTTCGCGACCCCCGAGACGTCCTTGTGTCGGCTTACCATTATGCTGTCAAGCTGGGTATTCTTCCGGAGGACTGGGGAGTCGAGAAGTTTGTTCCAGCTCTGCTTGACGGAAGCTTTGAGTCCGGAGTCCTGGTTAACCCCCGCTGGGGATCATGGCACGACAACGTAGCCAGTTGGCTCGCCATGAAGGATAACCGCAAGTTTCTGCTGCTTCGCTATGAGGACATGCTGGTCGACCCCGAGCGCGAACTGGTAAAGGTGGCTGATTTCCTCGGCCTTGAGGCGACCCCGGAGCGACTGGCACGCGCCGTCAGGCTGAGTTCCGCCGATCACATGCGCGAACTGGAAAAAACGCAAGCGGCGGAATGGTCGCTCACGAAGAACACCCGGCCAGATATGGCGTTCGTGCGCAAGGCCCGGGCGGGGACATGGAAGTCAGAACTGCCCCCGCAGACCGTGGCCGACATCGAAGCAGCATGGGGGCCGCTGATGCGGACTCTGAGATACGAGCTTTCTGCTGCGCCGCCCGAACGGGACGAGCTTCCAGTGGTCTTACGATGACGGCGAATATTTCTCGGCAATATGCAATCACGCCATAGTTCCTTGCAAAGACTGTTCGCCGCCCTCGCACAAGCGGGGCGCGTGCTCACCGGACGGCAGATCGCGGGCCGCGGCCTGACGGTTTTTCCCGATGACATCTTTCTTGTTTCTTATCCCCGGTCGGGCAACACGTGGACCCGCTTTCTTTTGGGGAATCTGATCAACCAGAGTGATCCGGTTAGGTTTTCCAACGTCGAGTCCAGGATTCCGGAAATCTATTTCAATCGTGACCGATTCCTGCGGCAGCTTCAGCGGCCGCGCATGCTCAAGAGTCATGAGTCCTTTCAGCCGGAGTACCCGCGGGTAATCTACATCGTGCGCGACCCGAGGGATGTGGCGGTTTCTTTTTATCACCACAATGTTAAGGCGCGAAATATTTCCGATGATTATCCCATCGCCAGTTTTGTGCCTCGCTTCATCGCCGGAGAGTTTGATCGCAAGTTCGGCTCCTGGCGGGACAATGTGCTTAGTTGGACGGTCCTGCGGAAGGACGATCCCGGATTTCTTCTGCTTCGGTATGAGGACATGAAGCGTGATCCAGTCGTCTCACTCACCAGCGTGGTTGATTTCCTCGAAAGGTGCTCATTTCGCAAGATCGATTCGAGCGCAGCGGCGCTGCAGCGCGCCATCGAACTTAGCTCGGCGGAAAGAATGCGCAAACTTGAAAAACAGGACGCTGGACTCTGGGTTCTTACCAAGGGAACGCGGAGCGATAAGCCCTTTGTACGCTCAGCCACTGCCGGAGGATGGAAATCGCAACTGGATCGGGAATCAGTTGCCGCGATCGAGTCGGCCTGGGGCGACCTTATGCAGAGCCTGGGATACGAGCTGGCTGCGACCACGGCAGCAGCAGACACGGTTTCCCAGCCAGGGCTGCCTTCGTGATTTCCCTCGGCCGGCGAACCATCACCTTGGCTTCGAAGAACGTGCTGCGAAAGTGCGCGCCTGATTTTCTGCTGAAACAACGCGACATCGTTCTCCGTCTCGGCCCCACGCCGGGCCGCATCTACGCACGATTGCGTGTGCTGGATGCGCTTGGAGTCCGAACCTCAAATCGACGACTCGCTCCCCCGTCCGCACGGTCATTTCTTTTTGTATGCTTCGGCAACATCATGCGCAGTGCCATGGCGGAATTCCTCATGAGGCAAGCGTTGAGGGAGGCGGGACTGGAGACGCAAGTCCGGATCATGTCTGCAGGTCTGCACGCCAGCGCCGGACGCGAAGCTCATCCCTGGGCACAGGAGGCGTCCGCGGACCTGGGCGTTGCACTGGCTGAGCACCGCGCCAAACCGTTGGCTCAGGAAATGGTGAACCAAGCAGACTGCATC
>DATNKA010000203.1:0-3477 GCA_035603655.1 Candidatus Acidiferrales bacterium
CGTCGACGCTCTGTGCGAACCGGCGGAGACCTTCACGTACGGCGGCGTCTTCGCCCATATCATGACATTCAACGCGCATCGCCGATTGATGGCCTTGGACGCTCTACGCCAACTCGGGGTCCAAACCGAAGGTTTCGGCGATCCTATGGAGTACGAGGAAAGTGTGGCACCCTGGAACCAGCGGGTAGCTCTCAAAATGCCATGAGAGAACACCCTCGCTGATTCCAAAGTCCCGGCGAAGCGGTAGTCTTCTGGCTCAATCTCCCCAGCAAGGCTGAGGTAAACGAACTCTTCAGAGAGTGGAGGCCCGTGCTCACGAAGATCGGTTCCGAGCCCGAGGACAAACCCGCGGGCGCTCCGCGAGTTTGGGGTCGCCGATCTTGATGAGGAGCGACGATGAGAACCAAATTGCTGCGATTCAACGGCGCCGTCGAGCGTGATCTCGCCATCGATGCGTGGATGAAAGAGCATAGAGGTAGATTGGGCGCCATCGCGCATCAGTGGTTTGAGGTGATGCGAAAATGTGGGGACGAAGTCCGGGAGCTTCTGCATGACGGCTGTCCGGTTGCATGTTTGGGAGACGCGCCCTTTGGCTACGTCAATGTATTCACTTCACACGTAAATGTGGGGTTCTTTCACGGCGCAGCGCTGCGGGATCCCGCGCGCTTGCTGCAAGGCACCGGCAAGTTCATGCGCCATGTGAAGCTGAAACCGGGAACCGCCACAAACGCCGCCGAGCTGAGCAGGCTCATCGATGCGGCGTACGCGGATATAAAGGAGCGGGTAGAAAACGGCTAGCTCAGAGAAGCGCCTTGGGAGCCCTAAGTGGATGCGAACCGCCATAGCAACGATATGTCGCATAGTGTTTGCTGATTCGCGGACGGGCTGCAGCGTGATCTGAGCGACCTGTCCACCTTCTCACGCACGCCGTCTGTTTTCCGCCGATTGCCTTCAGGTAGCAAAAGGTGGTTTGCAAAGCCCCGAGTGCCGGAGCCACCGTTGGACTGCGCGGACAGTCCACCCCAGCGCGCAGGTGCATGCAAGGTGCGCGCCGGGCAGGTGACTGCCCGGCAAATGTGGTGCGGGCGGAGGGACTTGAACCCTCATGGGCCGTTTAAGCCCTGCGGATTTTCATGCCGTCTACGGCTTTCGCCGCCCGGACGTGGAGCTTTTGGAGGGCTCAGGTCAGGTTTGCGGTCTGGACTATCCCTTCACCCTCCCCCGGAAGCTTCGGAGCTTAGGTGCTGCCCGTCTAGTCTCTACACCTTCCCGGCTGGTGTCTCTCCGGGCTTGGCTCGGGATTGCCATTTCAGGGTCCCCCGAATTTGAGCAGTTCTGCATCGCCGGTTTCCCAGGCGAGCACTCAAGTTTTCCTTAAGTCCGCTGCGTATGCCATTCCGCCACGCCCGCGGGTTTTTTCTTTTTCAGTTTTCTATCATAGAGCACGCAGGGGGAATTTACACATCAGCTTCGTGCCTCAGATGTCTTGATTGCTTTGGAGTTTTCGGCTGGCTAGTTCCCTTTTCCGTTTTGGTCTCATGATGTTGATCAGGGCGGCGTCAAGCTGCGTCTTATATATGTGCCGCATAATGGCTGCTTCTGTTTTCGGTTCACTGAACCGCAGAGGCAGATGCAGTCGGTTTTGCCGGTGCGATTTTTTCTTTGGCGGGTTGTAGTAGAGGCGGAAGTGGAGAGCGAGATACTGCCCTCGAAATTCGCTGGGCAAAGGGCGGAAATGGGTTCGATGCCGTGATGCCGGCCCGATCGGGGCGATCCAGCGGAATGTCTCCGGAAGTGGCTACCAGCTTCATGCCCGCGACTTTTCCACCTATCGTAATCGCGGACTCGATGATCAGGTTGCCATGCTTGAACTGTAGCCTGCTCGAAAATTGCTTGACGCCGACGTTGTTGGAGATGGCGACTTACCTCAACGACATCCTGCTAGAATTTGTCAGCAGTGTGCTCTTGCTCCTTGGAAGAGCGCTTTTTCGGGCCGAAAGGAGTTTTCGGTTATGAAACAAATGTTCAACGCACTCTTGTGTCTGGCGCTCGCCGCGTCATCGTTAACGGCGCAGAATACACAAGACAAGCAAGCTTCTTCCGCCGGCCTGCCTCCGCTGATTGACCGCGAGTTGATCTTCGGCAACCCTGAAATATCAGGCGCGCAACTCTCGCCCGACGGAAAATATTTGGCTTTTCAAAAGCCATGGAAAGCCACGCGCAACATCTATGTTAAAGGCGTGGACGAGCCCTTCAGCACGGCGCGTCTCCTCACTGCGGAACCGAAGCGCCCAATCGCAGGTTATTTCTGGAGCCGCGATAGCAAATACATTCTTTATGCAAAAGATAACGACGGCGATGAAAACTACAATGTCTATGCCGTAGACCCAGGGGCCAAGCCGCCGGCGGGCGCTGATGCTCCCGTCTCGCGCGACCTGACCGGGCTCAAGGGCGTCCGCGTGCAGATTGTGGCCGTACCTAAGAACGATCCGGACACGATCTACATCGGTTTGAACGACCGCGACAAAGCCTGGCATGACCTCTACAGGCTGAGCCTCTCCACCGGCGAGAAGACATTGGTACGCAAAAACACGGAACGCATCACCCGCTGGGAGTTTGATCTTCAAGGCAACTTGCGCCTGACCAGCCGTTCCGCAGAGAACGGCGACACGGAAATCCTTCGCGTCGATTCCGACAAGTTCACCAAGATTTATTCCTGCAATGTGTTTGAGTCTTGCGACACAATTCGCTTCGAGAAAGATGGCAAGCGAGCGTACATGGAGACCAACAAAGGCGCCGACATGAACTTGAGCGCTCTGGTGCTGTTCGATCCGGAGACTGGAAAGACCGAGACGGTGGAATCCGATCCGCTCCACAAAGTGGACTTCAGCGTCGCTGTCTTCTCGGAGGCTACAGACCAGTTGGCGATTACCTTGTACCAGGACGATCGCGTGCGCCGCTATTTCAAAGACAAAGGCTTCGAAGCCGATTTCAAATGGCTCGGGGGAAAGTTGCCCGGAAAGGAACTCACTCGAGTCTCGGCCACGCTGGACGAGCAGGTGTGGCTGGTGAATGCCTCCAGCGACACCGAGCCGGGCGAGACCTACATCTTTGATCGCAAGACGCACAAACTCACATTGCAGTACAGGGTGCGGGAGAAGTTGCCCCGCGAAGCTCTGGCAGAGATGAAGACAGTCAGCTATAAGTCCTCAGACGGTCTGGAAATTCCGGCTTATCTCACCCTGCCCAAAGGCATCCCTGGCAAGAACCTGCCCACGATCATTTTCCCTCATGGCGGGCCATGGGGCCGCGACATGTGGGGTTACAACGGATATGCCCAATTCTTCGCCAACCGCGGTTACGCTGTGTTGAGCATGAACTTCCGCGGCTCTACCGGATACGGTAAGGAATTCCTTGATGCCGGAAACAAGGAATGGGGACGCAAGATGCAGGACGACGTCACCTGGGGCGTGAAGT
>DATNKA010000204.1:0-2179 GCA_035603655.1 Candidatus Acidiferrales bacterium
CTTCAAAGAGTGGCAGAATCTCGAAGTTCACCGCTTTCAGCCTACCAGGAAGGAGCACCTGCACAGAACCGATTCTCGCCGGGTGACGGTCGCTCGCGAACTAGAGCATTTTCACTTTCACCGTGACTTGGCGAGGCCAGCTAGGAGCTGTCACGAGACTAGAAAGAAACAGAATTTCGATTAGGCTGACGATGGCGTGATTTGAACGTTGAATCCCAAGTTCTTCAAGCGGTGGATGAGGTGAAGGGCTTGCTTGTCTTTGGCGCGATGGTTGAAGTGGTTAGCGCCGAGATCCTGGTAGAGGGTTCCAGACTTGAGCATATGGTAGGCGGTAGTGAGCAAGGAGGAGGCTACGGCTCCGATAGCTTTTTTGGGGCCGCGGCGGCTGCGCAGGCGGTGGTATTGAGCATGGAAGTAGCTGTCCTTGGTGCGCGCGGCCGCCCAGGCGCATTGCACTAGAGTGGTCTTGAGCCACGGCGCACCTTTTTTCATGCGATTGGAGCGCCGCTTGCCCGCGCTTTCATCGTTGCGGGGACAGAGTCCAGCCCAGGAAATCAGGTGTCCGGCGGTTTCAAAGCGGCTCATATCGACACCGATCTCGGCGATGATCACCTCGGCGGAGAGTGAGCTGACGCCAGGAATGCCATTCAGCATTTCGAGTGCGACCCGAAAAGGTTCGACGTTGCCGTCGACCTCCTTATCGATGCGCGCGATGGCTGCGTTCTGGGCATCGATCTGATCCAGATGCAGCTTCAGCATAAAGCGATGATGATCCGTCACCCTGCCGCGCAACGCCGCTTCCAGTTGCGACGAGGTGGCGTGAATCCGCCGATCTGCCAGTGCTGCTAGCGCCTGGGGGACGGTCTGGCCAGCGATCAGGGCCTGGAGGATACGGCGGCCAGAGAGACCCAGAACATCGGTGACCACCAAATCCAGCTTGATGTTGGCGTCCTCCAGCGTCTTCTGGATGCGCTGAATATGACTGCTGCGCTCGCGCACGAACTGCTTGCGCGTACGCAGCAGATCGCGCATTTGCTGGGTTGGTTCGTCGGGCACAAAGCTCGCCTTGACCAGTCCATGGGCCATGAGCTCAGCTAGCCAGACGGCGTCGTGAACGTCGGTCTTGCGCCCCGGCACATTTTTGACGTGGCCCGCATTGGCCAGCACCAAGTCGAACTCGCCGTCGGAGAGAATATGCCAGACCGGCTTCCAGTAGACGCCGGTGGCTTCCATGACGATATGCGTACAACCTTCCGTTGCAAGCCAATCGGAGAGGGCTATCAGTTCCTCGGTGGTTGTCTTAAACGTCTTAATTCCTGTCGTCACCTTGCCGCTCCTCAAATGACGAACGCAGGCCACCACCGTCTCCTTGTGAATATCCAGACCAGCGCAATGCGGATGCAGAAGTTCCATCGCTCCTCCTCTGCGCCGCTGGCGTGGAGCCCCGATCGGAGAAATCTAGAAAGCGTGCTCCGGGGCGGTAAACTGCCCGTGGCGACAATCCGGGGTGCTCAAGGGGTTCCGGGTCCGACTGTTACACGGGCTGATGCGCACCAATCTCATACCGACCTCTATGCCCTCGACGCGAAAACACTCTACACCAACACGCTTGCACGTTTCATCTATCGAGGGTCGGAAACACCGGTGGGGGACTGTTACGAAACTCCAGCTAGCGTTTCGCTTCGAAGTAGAATCTTGACGATGAGCCTTCTTGAGCCAAACTGGAGCCAAGCGAAGCCGTCCCCGAAGGACGCGCAAAGGATGTGTGCACACGTTGGTCTTGAGCCAATCCGGCAGGCTGACGAGAGAGTCGATCAAGTGCTGGAACGCCTGCGGGCTACTCACTCGAATGGAGGCGCGTTTTTGGCCGTAGTTCGAATAGAATCCGACAGCATCTTTGATTGGTTTGCATCACGCAATCGCTTACTGGAAAACGAAATCCTCCCTCTCTTGCTTCATCGGAGCGAAATCAGAGATTTATTGCCAGAGGTGAAGATTACCGAGAGCACTGAAAATATCCAAGTTGCAGAAAGCCAGGATGCATGCAGCATTACGGCTTCCAATGGCTTCAGTTTCGACAATCCATTTTTGTTGGACGGGCAGCTGGCACAGCGTCTCTTCGCGGGCGGAGCCTACGGGCCAAGTCTAAAGATCAGCGGACGCGCCGCTATGCAACTCG
>DATNKA010000205.1:0-3417 GCA_035603655.1 Candidatus Acidiferrales bacterium
GGCCCTGGTGATTGGCTTCATTAATGCAACAATCGGGCTGGTGCTGAAGATTCTGACGTTTCCACTGACCCTGGTCACACTGGGATTGTTCTGGCTGGTGATCAATGCGCTGATGTTGGAGCTGGCTTCGGCCTTGCTGGCGCCGGGGTTTCAGGTGCGCGGGTTCTTCGCGGCGTTTGTGGGCACGATTGTGCTGAGCTTGGTCAATCTGCTGCTGAAGGGAATCGTGATGCCGTCGCGGAACGGTCGCTAGTCATTCGCCACTTTTGAGGTCTGGCGTGATTTTCTTGGGCTTCATCGACTTCCAATCTTCTTCGGTGAGGGCGCGGCCGAGGTTACTGAATTCTCCGGCGCCTTGCAGGAATTCTCCGCCGTCCATGCGGATAACTTCTCCGTTGATGTAGCCGGAGCCGTCGCTTACCAGAAAGGCGGCAAGATTCGCCAACTCCTCCGGGGTACCGAAGCGGTGCAGCGGATTGCGTTCGAGTGCGAGCGCTTCGAGGCCGGGACGTGGCAGGACGCGAGAGAAGGCGCCTTGGGTGGGAATGGGGCCGGGCGCGATGGCGTTCATGCGGATTCCGCGATTACCCCATTCGACCGCGAGACTGCGGGTGAGGGCTTCGACTCCGGCTTTGGAGACGGCGGACGGAACCACATAGGCCGATCCCACAGACGCGTAAGTTGCCGAGATGCTGAGGACGGTGCCGGGATGGTTGGCCTTGAGCCAGCGGCGACCGCAGGCCATGGTGGCGTGAAGCGTGCCCATGAGCACGATGCCAATGACCGACTCGAAAGCGCGCGGGGAGAGTTCTTCGCTGCGTGCAATGAAATTTCCGGCGGCGTTGTTGACAAGGATATCCAGCGGACCACCTTTCCAGATGGAGTCGGCCATACTCTCGACGGCGTCGCGGTTGCGGACATCGCAGGGCAGGGGGTTGATGGGGCCGTTTACGGAAAGTTCGGCGACGGTTTTTTCAAGAACATCTTCGCGACGGCCGCAGATATAAACCGTAGCTCCGAGTTCGAGGAAGCGGTGAGCCATGGCTTTGCCGAGGCCGGTGCCGCCACCGGTGATGAGAATGCGTTTGGAGCGAAGAAGATCGGTCCGGAACATGGGGCTCTATGAACTGGTCCTGAGTCAGCTGTCGATGTATTTTAAGATCTTGGGTGAACACTCAGCGCCGGAGTCTTGATCGTGCGTTATCGAGTTTCTCCGCAATCGCACCCGTTAGCGAAGAGCCCGATCCTGACGCTCTCATTTCGACCGGGGCAAACGCAATATATTCGCAGCTGTACCGGTTCGAATCGCGAGGACCTCCTCTGAGCGGACGAAAGCAAACGAAGTAAGTATCAGCTTCCCGTCGCTGGAACAACGCGCTGACCAAGCAGCTGTGCCCGGCGCCTGCCTGGTCGTCCAACAGTTCGAAGCAGCCTCGCTCTTCTTCGGTGCCTATGTCTGTCGCCATTTTATGCTTGTGATGAAATCCGCCACGAACCCAATTGTAAATGCTGCCAGGTCATTGCGGGTTCGCCAAGACGAGGGCGAGACGGCACTCGCGGCAGCCGGCGGGACGCCAGCGCTACAAATTCGCTATAGGTCGCACGCCATGCGAAAGCCGTAATCAGCATAGTGGAATTCGGGAGGGATGCTGGAGCGGGCGGAGCAGCGGGAGACTTTGACGTGATGGCGCCACGATCCGCCGCGCGAGGCTTTGCGCTGGCCGATTCCTGAGGGAGGTTCGGGGCCGCGGGGATTGCGGTCGGGCGATGTGGCGTAGTAACCAGGATCGTACCAGTCGCTGCACCACTCGTGGACGTTGTCGCAGATGTTGTAAAGGCCGAAGCAGTTGGCAGCGTAATGAGCGACGGGTTCGGGTCCGGTTTGCCATCGGGTTGCATAATCCGGCAGCGATTGCGGGGGCTCGTTGCCCCACGGGTAATGCATCTGTTCAAGATCGCCGCGAGCCGCACGCTCCCACTCGGCTTCTGTGGGGAGTCGGTACGAGCGGCCGGTGTGTGAGGACAGCCACTGACCGTAGTGGTCGGCTTCGAACCAGGAGACGCCGATGACGGGCTGTTGGGAATCGTTGAAATTATGGTCGTTCCAGAACGGCGGAGAGGGCAATCCCGTGACCCGCAGGTAGGTCGCGTATTCGGCGTTGGTGACTTGAGTGGCGGCGAAGAGAAAGGCGTCAACCCAGACGCGGTGAACCGGGCTTTCGCAATCCTGACCGGAAGCGGAGCCCATGAGGAACCAGGCGCCCGGGATCGAAACCAAACGAGGCTCAAGGTAGGATGCGGGGTCGGGTTGGGAATGCGAATGTGCTGCCGACATTGTGTTATCAGAGATGTTGCCGCATGGAGCTTATCTGGATAGAGTTTAACAGCGCTGGAGGGTTCGATGTCGAAACAGAAGCTGCGGTTCAAAGTGAAGATCGAGGGCAGAGAAGCAGGCGTGGTGGCGTCGATTACTCCCCCGATTGACGTGCCTGAAGTCTTTGGAACGCGGGCGCGTGTGCCTGTTCGGGGGAGCATCAATGGATTTCCATTTCGTTCGTCGCTGATGTCGATGGGCGGTTGCCACAGGATGCCGGTGAATCGAACTTTGCGCGAAGGTGCTGGAGTGAAACCTGGTGACATGGTTGCGGTGGTGATGGAGCGGGACGATCAGGGACGCCCAGTGGATGCCCCAGTGGTATTGCAGAAAGCGTTGGGCAAGAATAAAGCGGCCAAGGGAAACTGGGAAAAGCTGGGGTTTACACACAAGAGAAAGAGATGCCAATTTGGATCGGGGGTGCGAAGCAGGAAGAGACGCGGGTTCGGAGGTTAGCAAAAGTCATGCAGGTGCTGGAGACGGGAACGAAGTGGACGGGGTGATGCCGCGGCCTCGGGGGCTGAAGCCCGGTGCAAACCAGATAAGTCTTATTCCGAGCGCCCAAGCGCTGCACCCCAAAAGATAAGACCTGCTGGGAGCTAAAGGCCACCCAAAAAGCCAAAGATCTTCCGAAAGCAGAGATCTCAGTGAGAAGCCGAAGGTCACCAAAGGCAGACGATTAAGATCGGCGCAAGGTGCGCACAGTTTCGGCGATGCTGTTTTCCTGGAACAGACGGATTGCGGCTATGCCGGCGGCTCCGGCACGAAGGCAGGCCTCGGCGTTCTGCAGCGTGATTCCCCCGAGTGCGAGCACCGGGATTTTGGCGTGGCAGGCTTGGCGAAGAGCTTCGAGGCCGATGGGCGTGGTTCCGGGCGCGTCCTTCTTTTCGAATACGGGGGCGAAGAGGGCTAAGTCGGCGCCGTTTAAGGCGGCTTGCGTTACTTCTTCTGGTGAGTGACACGAGAGCGAGATCTGCGGACCTGGTGATGGGAGTTCGCCGGCAGGAGTGCCCGTGCCACATGTGCTTAGGGCCCGCTTCCAT
>DATNKA010000206.1:0-4179 GCA_035603655.1 Candidatus Acidiferrales bacterium
GACTTTTTTCTTCGGCGATTTTGAAAAAGTCCGCAGTGTCACCTCGACCAGTGCGCTCGCGTCCGTGCCGACGCTGGCCGAGAGAATGGGGGACTTCTCGGCGACGGCGAATAACATTTACGATCCCTTCAAAATTAGAAATCTTGCTGCGTGTACCACAGGACCGAACCCGCCACCCTGTGAGCGGAGGCAGGTGGTGAGTCATGGAGTTCTCAACGTAATTCCTCAAGCAGAAATCGATCCCATCGGGCAGGCCGTGGTCAATCTCTATCCGGAACCCAACCTCCCCGGAGAATTCAACAACTTCAATTTCAGCACCATAGCGAATGGGCCGGATTACCAGTTCGATATCAAGGTGGACCACCAGATTAACGATAAGCAGCGCATTAACGCCCGCTACAGCCGGAGCCATAGTAATTTCAACAGTCCGGAGATTCTGGGAGACAGCTTTGATAGTCCTTCAGGGGACGGAATCGCAGCCAGTCCAACCACGGCGCAAAATGGCTCGTTCGAACATTCCTGGACCATCAACCCGCGGATTATCTGGACAAACCACGCGTCGATAGATCGAGTGCACGAATTGTCGACATCCGGCGGGCCTTCGATCTCCAGCTTCAACGCTTCCTTGCCGGCCGGAGCGCAGGGATTGCCCTCCGTTTTGCAAGCCAACGGGTTGCCCAGGATGCCAACGTTTATGATGGTGGGATCGTCGCCCTGGACCGATCTTTTCGATCAGTGCTGCGTCGACACCACCTTCGCCCACACCCTCTACAGTTATTCGTCCCAGTTTGTTATTTCCAAAGGCTCGCACCTGCTCAAATTCGGTGGAGAGCAGAGACTTTTTTACAACAATTTTTTTCAGCCACCGAATCCGACAGGTCTGTTTAGCTTCACAGACTTTGTCACGTCGCCCACTCCGAACAGTGATACGGATGCGTCTGGCAATGCGACTGGTAATCCGTTCGCGAGCCTTCTTTTTGGTTACGCTGACAATGTGAACGCTTCTACTTACCTTAACTTATATCCCTCGGTGGCTAACCGATCGGCGGAGACAGGGTTCTATTTCCAGGACGACTGGAAGGTTAGTTCGAAACTCACTCTCAACCTGGGCTTGCGTTATCAGTGGAGCACGCCATACAACGAGCGCCACAACCGGATCGAATTCAGCGACTTCACCGGAAACACTGGTGTCAATCTCGATCTGAGCGGAGCTAATGGCGCTCAGGCAACTCTACAGGGGGTCGGCGTGAACTTCCCTTCCTCTGAGCAGTTGCTCGGCACTACGGTATTTGCCACTTCCAGCAACCGGAGTGTTCCGGTATACCGCAAAGACCTTGGACCGAGGCTAGGTTTCGCCTATCAGATCGATTCGAAGACGGTTGTGCGCGGTGGGGCCGGCATATATTTCGGGATGAGCCCAGCCACAAACTTTCAATATACCGGCACCGCCTTCCGCAAGACCGCAACCATGTTTTTTACCAACAACAATTTTGCGACTCAGTCCTCTACCCTGGAAAATCCGTTTTCGAGCGGATTCACTGGTCCGCAGAATATGGCGTATGGCAAGCTGGCGAATTGGGGGTACGTCAACAATAACGATCTGGGCACAACCTCCGCCCGAGACGCCAACATTTATCAGTGGAATGTCGGTATTCAGCGGGAATTGCCCAGCCAGATTGTGCTGGGTGTGGACTACTCCGCGAACCGGAGCACACATCTGCCGTGGTCCGGCACGAATAACCGGGATTTCATTTCGTCGCCTCTGTTGGCGAAGATTGCAGCTGCAGTAACTCCCACTGATCCGACCTGCCAGGCAGACAGCTGCGTGAGTAACTTTCTTCAGACGCAGGTGGCCAATCCATTTGCCGCCATGTTCAACTCGCCTTGCACTCCAACACCTTCCACCCCGTGCTTCAACGAGCCCGATTCGAACTACGGCCAGTCCACCCTCCCTTTGGGAACTCTGATCAATTCCTACCCGCAATTCGCCGGAGACTTTGAAGGCCTGATGCTGGAGGAAGCCAATTCCTGGTACAACGCGATGCAGTTTCGCTTCCAGAAGCGCACCACACACCACATCAGTTTCGATGGCAGCTACACGATATCGAAGTCGACCGACGATTCTTCGGCAGGCAGGAACAATTTCGTCGGGTCGCTCTCTAACGGAACGGTGCAACAACTGGACCGCCTCAATTTGGAGCACAGCATTGGCGCTAACGACACGCCGCAGCGCCTGGCGGTGGCCGTCATCGTTGACTTGCCCGTCGGCCGGAAGCAATGGATTGGCGGCGATATGAACCGTGTTCTCGATGCAGTCGTCGGAGGCTGGTCGATCTCGACATTGATCACGGAACAATCGGGTCAACCCATGGCGCTCACCATGGCCAACCCCCGGCTGGCGAATGGTAGCCAACGTCCCAACGTGGTGTGCCCCCAACTCAAGACCGGGGTGAGCATAGATGACGCAGCCCGGACCTGGCAAAACGCGACACTGCTTCCGTTCTTGAACTCTAACTGCTTTGGCGACCCGGGCGACCAGAATCCCGGCAATGCTCCCCGCTATTTTTCTGGCTTGCGCGTCGACGGCATCCATAACGTGGATCTGAGTCTTTACAAATCGTTCGTGCCCAAGGAAGGCACGAGGATAGAAGTGCGGGCGGACATGTTCAACTTCGCCAATCACCCTCGCTTTGGGCAGCCGAATTCAGGAGTTGGAGATCCTCTCTTCGGGACAGTTACCAGTGACGCGACCGGGGAGTTGCCCCGCTACTTCCAGTTCGGATTGAGGTTCGAGTTCTAAGCCTCTCGATTCGGAGAAAATAATAGAGGTCCAGCCATGACAAGCGCGCAGCGCGGCGTGAGGTTCTGCGGATGGCTCATCATCCTTTGGCTCAGCATTCTTTTCACAGCCGCGACGGCCGTAGGCCAAGCACGGCTGGGTGTGCCGTCGTATCAGGACCCCGGATCGCCGCAATGGACGGCTTGGGCGGCGGCTGGGGCGAAGGCGGTGGGCGTGATGATCGTCAATCTCAACAACGGAGATGACGAAACTTACTATCCGAACGTAGACCGGGCAATCCGCGCTACTCGCAAGCAGGGCATTTTCGTGCTCGGATACACCTACACGGGTTACGGTGCGCGCGATCCGAAAATCATCCGGCAGAAAATCGATGCGGTATACCGTAACTACCTGGTCGATGGCATGTTCTTCGATGAGGCGCCCACCGATTGCAACGCCGGCAATCCATTTCTTCCCACCCAGTTCCTGTATTACGAGGCGCTGACGAACCACGTGCGCGAGAAGGCAGGTGCGCGGATCACAGTACTCAATCCGGGAACCTACAGTCCGAGCGACTGCTGGATGGGGATCACCAACATCCTGATGAACTGGGAAGACCAGGGTCTGGCGAACTATCAAAACAACTATGTTGACTATGCTTGGGTGCATAAATACCCGCCTGACCGCTTCTGGCACATCGTCTATGGCATGAGCGCGGATCAACTCCAGGCGGCGCTCGAACTGGCGAAGCGGCGTAACGCCGGGTGGGTTTACCTGACGCAGGAGACCGGCAATCCCTATGCAAGCCCTCCTCATTACTGGGTCGCGGAGTCGAGGGCGGTGAAAGGGCAAGCCGTGCAGGCACCGTTTGCCAGCGCATGGCCGAACTCGTTCGACGCCCAGGGCGGTCGTGCGCTGGGACGCACTTCGATTCGTTGGAGCGGTGCCGGGGCGGCGAGCTGGCAGATCTTTCTCGACACCGATCAGAATTCGAAGACCGGTTACACCCGCGGCATTGCGGTTGGCGCGGAATACATGTTCGAAACCGATGGTGGCACAGCCCATCTGTTGCGTTACGCGGGCACAGGCAGCGATTGGAACTGGACGGAAGTCGCTGCGAATGCCGATCTCGAACCCCTCGACCCAAGCGTTCAGACTGCAAGCTTTGACACGAAAGGCCTAGGCGGCACGCAGGCTCTAAATTTTCAGATCCGTGCCTTGGACGCCGCCGGGCATCCCATCTATGACAGCTACGTCTTGCCGCTTAGTTTGAGCAACACTGGGCTGGTGTTCGACATCACCAACCATAAGTAGTGAGCAGAGTTGAGTTGTAACGACGGTGATTCCCGCACTTCTCAGTGTTGCTGCGACGAGTTTCTTTTCTGCATCAGACGACGATC
>DATNKA010000207.1:0-2181 GCA_035603655.1 Candidatus Acidiferrales bacterium
TTCTTGACTGGCTGAAGAGCGGCCGCAACACGACAGCGTCGGTAGCGCGTGCGCCTATCGCCGAAGTGTTGCAGGACGCATTCGGAGGCAGCGTACATTTCGCCGCGCCATTCAAGAAGTATTATCAGGGCGCGTGGGATCAACCGGGGATCGGCGGCGCATCGACTGACCTGATTCCTGAAGGGCACTACGGCGGCGGGAACAATGTGGCCTACAACTCATACATTCATCGTTACATGATCCTCAACAGCGACTCGCAAAACTATAGCTATGCCGAGTCTCGCGACGGCCTTCATTGGACTGACACGATCTTTCTGGGAATGCTAGGCCACGTCCCGGACATTGCTGGATACTCGATGCCAGTAGGGCTGGGTGATGACCCGACCGTGTTGGGAAAAGAGTTCTACGTGTACTACACGCAGTTCCGGGGGCCGTGGCCGGGGGCGCAATCAGTAAAGAGATTCACGCTCACCTGCGAGTGACTGCCGGGCAACGGCCTAATAAAAATGGCCCCATTGCTGGGGCCACATCCAAGAGGTCACGAATTGGTAGGCGATGTCAGGAAAGGCAAAGTTCGCTGCCCCAGCTTTCGGAGCGGCGATACGGGAAATGACGCGGAGTATCGAAGAGAGTGAAGGTCATGTTGCTGAGTTTGCGGCCTCTTTATTACCAGAGAGGGGAGCACTTGCTGCGCCAAATCTCGAAGCCACTGTGTTTCTAATCACTGCCATTGGTAAACGAAAGATCAGCAAGGCTTTAGCGGGCAGTTAGAGGGGCTGAACGTGATGTGCATCCTGCCTACTGGGGAATGAGGGAAGTGCAGAACAATGCACTTTCAATGCATCGCGATGCCAGGGAACGCCCCAAATGGCAAGCCCCTAGCGGGTTTTGGCCGCCAGGGGCTGTTGAAAAACGCAGCAGTCTTTAGCTGTTTCCGGCAACCGTCCGCAGCTTACCGGGCAGGAAGTGATACGGAGGCCATGGTCCGCTGATCGCCACTTCGCAATTTTTCAACTGCTTGGCGGCGCTAACATAGCGGTTCTGGTATTTTTCCACGCTCTTGGAATCGATCAGGTGGGCGATGTCGATCAACATGCCCTCAGGAGCGACCTTCTTGCAGCTGACTTCTTCCTCGAGCGGGTTAAACAACTTGTGCACCTGGACCGAAAGCGCGCGCGCCTTGGTCTGGCGCTCCCGCTCGCGGGATGCCTTTACCTTCAACTTGGACAGGTAGTCGCCGCCCACGGTGTCAGGGAGCTGGACGTCGATCATGGCCTCGCGCAGCGAGCCGTCACGGACGACCAGTTTGATGTGCATTTCGGACTTTCCGCGCAATTTGGCGACACTAAGGCCAAAAGCACGGCGGTTGACCCGGACAGCCTGGCGCAGAGCGTCATCGCTGTCGAAAATGGTGCCAAATTTGAAAGGGAGAACGGTGGAATTGCGGAAACAGTTGCTGACCACGCGGGCGTGATCGATTGCCGCCTTGTGGTCTAGTTCACCGGCTGCGTGGTCATATTCGCTCACGATAACGGCGAATTCGCCACTGGGATAACTCAGAACCGCAGCGCCATTAACGCCTTGAACGCCCTCAAGGAGGAAAGGGCGGCGAGTGCGGGTGCCATTTGGGAGGGTCTGATGTTCAGTAAGACAGTACGCGTACCACGCCATGTTGAACTCTCCGAACCGGGATGGAGGCGAACCGGGTCGCCTCTCACGTCGAGTTTTTCGCCAAAGCTTGTACAGCGAGTGATGGAAGTTGGAAACGGGCGGTACTGGGCTATTCGAACAGGAGATTCTTAACAATCGCATCCCCTATTTGCATATTACTTTGGGCACCTGGAAAAATGCAACTTTTTCTTTGCGGAAAGCATCGAAGGCCTTCATTTTCCTGCGGCGGAGCGCGTGGCGCGCTCTTGCAGAGCCAGCAAAACAACCTTCAACATCTCATCCCATGGGGCAGGTTTGCCGGTCCAGATTTCGAACTGCCGGGCTGCCTGATGGACGAACATTTCGATGCCGGGAATGATCTGCGCACCCCGTTCCCGCGCTAATTTGAGGAAGCGCGTCTCGGCCGGATCGTACACCATATCAAAGACATAGCGCGCGTTGATCTCTTTATCGAGCAGCGGCGTTTCTTTCGAATTCCCCATCCCGACCGGGGTGGCGTTAATGATCACG
>DATNKA010000208.1:0-5664 GCA_035603655.1 Candidatus Acidiferrales bacterium
GAAGCCATCAGGACAGATGTACAAGCGGCCGCCACCACCGCCAAGAGCTTCAGCGAGCGTCTCCGCCAGCCAGCGGCGCTCTCGGATAATCCCGCGCGGGCCTGCTGTGGGGTGCAACCCGGGGGTTGAGCTGCGTTGGAATCTTCAAATGCGCAGTTTTTCGCGTTTGGCAGCCGAATCAGCGCTGGTTAAGAGGTTCATGGCAGCCATGATTAACACCTCTTCCAGCGTGAAACCGCGAGTTGTGATCTTCCACATGACCGCCTCACAATTTTGGTTCGAAGCATCGCACCCCTCTGTGCGGCAAGAGTCGTGCCAAACGCCGTGGCACACGTAAGTGGTGGAAAAGCGCTGGGTTAGCAGAAGTCGATTAGCTCGAAAATGCTGAAAGGGTCGAAACTGTCGATGGTTGTTAGAGGCCATGCTGAGACGTTGCTGCACAATAAGTGAAACATTCACTCGGTTTGAGTCATCACTACTTGCGAGGTAAGCTGTGACCGCGATTTTGTGTCTTGAATTGGCGGTCGATGCGGCTATGGCTGGCTTCTGCTGCTTCGTAGTGATAGCAGTGGTCTATGAACTTGAGACCTGGCTGAGACTGTCCTGAAGGGAGCTCTGGAATGCTCAACCGCTTCCCGGACCCGCGGCAATCCTCTAAAATCGCCTCGCTTGGCCACGCTGTTGCGACCTGTAGAAGAAGTGAGTCATCATTTATTCGGGTATACGGGGTGAATGAAAGCCCGGCGTTCAGGCCGAGTTTCTAGATTGTAAGGCTTATGGCTACAGGCTCGATCATTGCGCCTCAAATCGACAGCCACCGCTATGAGGCTGTGCTGCGTATCAGTGAAGCGATCGCCGCGTGCCGCGAACCTGAGGACCTGGCTATAACTCTCGCGTCTGAGATTGGTAAGTTTCTGCGCTTCGAGCACCTTTACTTCGTTGTCTTGAAGGAGAACTCCAAGGAAATCGAATATCTCGTCTGGGGTAAGGGCCCACTCCCTTTGCCCGACCTGCCGATTGAAGAGTTGCCATGGTGGGAGGCTGTGCGCAGCCGGGATCCACATCATACTGCCGATTGGGACACGGAAGAGCGGTACCCGCGATTTAAAGAATGGGCAAAGAAAATAGGCCTCGGGTCGGGGCTGCGCGTACCCTTGACGACGCCGCATCGTCAATTGGGTGTTTTCGGAATCAACCGCGATACAGTGAATCCATTCAGCGAGGAAGAAATAAGCTTCCTGGAGCTGATTGGGCGTGTCGTGGCGTTCGCGCTTGATGATGGTTTGAATCTCAGGCGGGCGCAACATCAGAATGATCAGCTGCAGTTGCTTCTCGACCTGACGAATCGAATCACCTCAAATCTTGAACTTCGGGACCTGTTGCGCGCGATTGCAGCCAACATACGCGACGTCATACGCGCTGATGCGGTGACAGTTGCGCTGCCCGATGCAGCTTCGGAGAAATTCAGGCTGTTTGCCATGGATTTTCCGCATGGAAAAGGGGTCGCCAAGGAAGAGTTGCTCATTACCCCAAGTGCGGCCGTTAAGAATGCGCTGCACACCTTGAAACCGGTGGTCGTTGACATGCGCGAACGTAACGAGCTCACGTCTGAGGTATCTGACATAGTGGCTGCGGAGGGCATAAAAGCCTTTTGCACCATTCCACTTGCCAATCGCGGCCGGGTCCTCGGGATTCTGTCAATTTTACGCACGACGGAGACCCCGTTTTCGCCGGGAGACGTCGATTTCCTCAGCCGGGCGTCAGGCCAGATTGCCATCGCCATTGAAAACGCGTTGGCATACGACGAGATTTCACGACTCAAAGACAAGCTTGCCCAGGAGAAGCTCTATCTCGAAGAAGAAATCCGCAGCGAGATGAACTTTGAAAACATCATCGGAAACAGCCCCCCGTTGAAACATGTTCTGGAACTGGTTGAAACGGTCGCTCCCAGCGACTCTACCGTCCTGCTGCTGGGGGAGACAGGTACAGGCAAGGAGTTGATCGCCCGCGCCATTCACGACCGCAGCAGACGCAAAGATCGCACGTTTGTGAAGCTGAATTGTGCCGCCATTCCTACCGGTCTGCTCGAGAGTGAACTGTTTGGACATGAAAAGGGAGCATTCACCGGCGCGATTATGCAAAAAGTCGGTCGCATGGAACTGGCAGATCAAGGCACTCTGTTTCTCGACGAAGTGGGTGATATTCCGGTTGAGATTCAGCCGAAGCTGTTGCGCGCATTACAAGAGCGTGAATTTGAACGACTGGGGAGCATTCACACGCGAAGAGTGAATATTCGGCTCGTAGCGGCAACTAATCGTGACCTCGAAAAGATGATTGCGGCCCGCGAATTCCGAAGTGACTTGTACTACCGCTTGCATGTATTTCCGATCCGGATACCGCCGCTGCGGGAACGTAAGGAAGACATTCCGCAACTGGTGAGTTATTTTGTGCAGAAGTTTGCCAAGCAAATGCAGAAGAAGATTGAAGCTATTTCTCCGGCCGTCATGAAGGGGCTTACGGCGTGGGAATGGCCTGGCAATATCCGTGAGCTAGAGAACTTTATCGAGCGGGCGGTGATCGTGACGCGCGGCAGGTCGCTGGACGCGCCTCTCGGAGAACTCCGGAAAACGAATACGGTAGCGTTCCCGCATGCCGAGCAGCATAACGTCGAGCAAGTCGCCGGAGAAAGAGCAGATTCGCAAACCGACGTAACCAGCGTTGCTGACGAATATGAAAGAAAGCAGCGCGATCAGATTACCCGAGCGCTCACCGCATGCAAGGGGCGCGTCGGTGGTGCGGATGGTGCTGCCGCAAGCTTGGGAATGAATCGCACGACTTTCCTCTCTCGAATGAAGAAATTTGGCATCTATGCGAAGCAATATGCTTGATCTCCCGCCCGCCTCCTAGCTTCGACATTTTCGACGGTTTCAACTTCTTCGACCTCGATATTTCGAGTTCTGGCATTACTCTCCTGAAAAATCAGCGACTTACGGCTCCGCAGGTTTGGTGTGCGCCTTGCATTATCGCGCGTGGGAGAAGCAATGTTGAAGATCTCGCTGGTGGATAACTCGAGGCAGCGTCGGGTGGTTGTGGAAGGAAAGCTCATCGCGCCCTGGGCAGCCGAGCTAAGAAGTGCGTGCGAAAAGGCGAGAGCGGACCTTCGTGGCCGCGAACTCGTTGTCGAGATGAAACACATATCGACGATCAGCCAGGAGGGCGAGAGCCTACTTCTCGATTTGATAAATGGAGGAATTCGATTCCGCTGCCAGGGCGTGTTTACAAAGCAGGTAGTGAAAGAACTAACTCGCCGCGCAGGCAGGAAACTACGGATACGAGCGAATGATTGAACGCTCAATTTCAAGTTCGGGAAAGAGCAAGCTGGCGATATGCGGGGCGCGAGGACTTTCGCGGGATTGGAGGAAGACAGCATGCAAAAGGCAGATGCATACGGCAGGAATGACGAACGCGATGAAATTCCAAGTGAGGAGGGAGCAGCGCAACAGTTGGAACAAATTCTGGCTAGTGGCCTGCTGCCTCTATACCGAAGGGCCTACCGCATCTTGGGCAATGCATCTGACGCGGAGGCTGCGGTTCAGGATGCTCTTCTCGCTGCCATACGCACCAGCGCCAAAATGGATACCGGTTGGCGGCAATACGACGTTAAGTCTGAACGTCGACAGCAACGGCTGAAAGGGATACAGGGATATGAGTGGGTTCTGATTTTATCTTGGCTTTGCGCCCTGGTGCTTTGGGGGTTTACCTGGTGGGCTGCCTTCAGACTACTTTGCAGTATGGTCCAATTTGTTCAGTATGTTCCGCGGTTACTGCCATGATTACAGAAGATCCCTTTTCCCATGGTCTTAGGCCCGCACTGGCCTACGTCAAGAGTCGACTAGAGAGGACTTCTCGTCGGCCGGAACGATGGCCGATTCACCGGCCGGATGGAAGCTTTGCCCTGTATCTCGTCAACTGGGGAGTACGGTCAACTGCCCACTTTCAGCCCTCACTCACTAGAACCCCAGATCTGGCCGTTCCTCAGGAGGTCACTGCTCTTAACTCCCCACAACCCGCGAACAAAGAAAGCTGGTTTCTCGAGTGGTTCCCCCAATGAACGCCACCCACTATTTCGAGACGAAGAAATGACCGAACGGAACCACATTCAAGTTCGAGAAGAACAAGCGAATCGATACGCGAGTCGGGAAGAATTTTCCACGATCTTTAGTGAACGCCTGAATGAGCTCTATCAGCTTTCGTTTCTACTCACTCGAGGTCCAGCAAAGGCCGGGCGATGCCTTGTGAGTGGCTTTGAAGATTGTGTAACGGGAAACCGCGCCTTTCGTGAATGGGCGCGTTCTTGGGCGAAGCGCACCATCGTCCAGAATGCAATTCGTGAATTAAAACCGCGACCAATCCATTCCAATTCACCCCAGCCTGAAACCATCTTACGCGACATTGGCCAACTCTGGAGCGTTCCAGGCGGACATTTCGCAATGGACGCTGGGTTGGGCCGTGAAGATTTCGAGCGATTTGTGTTCGTCCTGTCCGTCTGGGAGCACTACTCGGAACGCGACTGTTGCCTTCTCCTCGGCTACTCAGCTAGAGAAATTCGAGAGGCTCATGGCCGCGCTCTTGAGGAACTGATGGACCCAAGCCAACGGGATCTTTTTCAGAACCAACCTTTTCCTGCAGGAGAAAAAATGAAAATGACTCATTCCGCGCACTCAGTTCTGACGAGATCGCATTTGCACCCCGCAGTTGGCCATCACGGCAATGCGCTGCTTCGGCGTGCTAGTTCTGCTTGCAGACCAAGAAACAAGCAGGAGCGGGTGGCGGAGTTCCGATGTGGCCGATCGCAGTGACCTATGCTGGCAAATTACGATCCCGATTGGAATATCGACGAGCTAACTGATGCCGAGATCTATGCTGCGATTCGCTATCTTGAGCCGGGCCTAACAAACGCCGATCAACTGGATGCGGACGATCAGGATAAAGATAACGGTGTCGTGATCTGCGTCTTTTTATATGTCGCACTGTTAATTTGCGTAGTGTTCTTGTGGTTCTACTGGAGATAATGCATTTCCGGTAAGGCCTAACAATCAACTTGATTGAGTTTTGACAGCCCGCAAACATTTCGGCACTGGCAGGCCGTCTTTGGCTCGCTTACTGGGGCATTGGCATAGGGGGAATCGCAAGCCGCCTTCAGACTTCATCGTGTGCTCAAACTCAACGCTCGTCGCTCTCAACACTTTCAACAGATTCGTCACTCCGCCCGACCCATGATGTTGGACCAAACTCTAGAACTCAACGACTTAATTCAGAGTGACATTTGGCATGAGCCTTGCCTTTCTCCAGGAGTAATAGCACAGAACTTTCAAATGGAGAGTGCAGCTATGGCTGACATTCAATCTCTCTCGCTTCTGCCGCGAAATCCTCATTCTGGTCCCTTCATCGAGTTGCGACAGTCGCTGCCGAGTAAAGCCGCGGCCATCTCTCCAGTCGTGGATCAACTCATGCGCTTCATTTTGAAGTTTCGAAGCGCGGATGGAACTGAGGCTGACATCGAGATGGCGTTGCATGAAGCCCTTGCGAATGCTGTGATCCACGGCAACGGTGAGAACTCCTGCAAGCGCATCTACGTCGAAGGCCGATGCTACATGGACGGAG
>DATNKA010000209.1:0-11089 GCA_035603655.1 Candidatus Acidiferrales bacterium
GAGCTCCACCACATTGACAAGCATGCCTTTACCACCCCGTTCGTCTGCGGAGCGCGCAACCTGGGCGAAGCCCTGCGCCGCATCTCCGAAGGCGCGGCCATGATCCGCACCAAAGGCGAGGCCGGCACCGGCGACGTAGTCCACGCCGTCAAGCACATCCGCCAGATCGTGCAGGAGATGCGGATCCTCACCGTCCTCGGCGAAGAAGAACTCTATGCCAAGGCTAAAGAGCACGGCGCGCCCTACGAACTCGTAAAGCTGGTTGCCAAAACCGGGAAGCTCCCCGTCCCAAATTTCTCCGCCGGGGGCATCGCGACCCCCGCCGACGCCTCCCTTGTCATGCAGCTCGGCGCCGAAGCCGTCTTCGTCGGCAGTGGGATCTTCATGCAGGACTCCACCACGTTCGCCGATCCTGCCGAAGCCGAAAAGCGCGCCCGCGCGATCGTTAAAGCCGCCACCCACTTCAATGACCCTAAAGTATTACTTGAAGTCAGTGAAGATTTGACGGGAGCGATGAAGGGTCTGGCCGTGGCGGGAATGCATGAGGCGCAGATGCTCCAGACTAGGGGATGGTAGGAAAGCGCGCTCAACTCGAGGTTCGCGCTTCATCAAAAGAAAGTGCCGGAGCCCAGCCACGCCTTGCCCGACCATCGGTATGTTTTCCTCGGCATGTTTTGGGCTGACGCCTACGTACGTACGTCCTGTCCGTCCCCCGGTTTGGTCCCGATTTATCGCGACCGGCCGGGTCATTCGTAACTTTCATGCGTTGCGCTGCGTACGTAGAATCGCAGCCAGCACATGATCGAGTCACTGCAATCGATTTTCGACCAACTAGGTCTCGACATTGGGCTCGACAAGCCCTGGCAGCCGGTCTCCCGTCCAGCGCTCGTCGGCTGGCTCATTTTCTATGCCGGATTCCTCATCTATGCCTTGCACGCCAACGGCGGAATGCTCTTCGTCGATTTGGCCAATCTGGTTGTCCACGAGGGCGGTCACAATCTTTTTCGGTGGTTTGGTCCGACGCTCGAGTTGTGGGGAGGAACTCTGCTCCAGTGGCTTGTGCCGTTCCTTCTTGCGGCATACTTCTTTACTCACCGTCAGACCACCGGCTTCGTTTTCTGCCTGTTCTTTTTCTTCGAGAACTGGCTCTACACCGCGACCTACATGGCCGACGCGCGGGCGCAGGTGCTGCCTCTGGTCACCACCGGAGACCCTGAATTTGCCGAGCACGATTTCTTTCGAATATTCAGCGATCTCGGCGTTCTCAACTACGACACGAAAATCGCTGCTGTGGTTCGCTTGCTAGGCTGGTGCGGAATGATCGCACTGGTGGTCTGGTTTGCTCTGCGGCCCAGTGGCAATACGACCCAGCCAGAAGAAGACACAGCATTGGAAGCAAGGTTCATCGACTATTTGCGGAAATGACCGGCAGTGGCCCAGCCTAACCGTCATCCCAACTCCGGAGGGTGCCCCGCCCCAGCGAAGCTTGAACCGGACCCCCTCAAGTCCTTAGATGGAGTCTGGCTTCAGCCGCCCGCCACGCTACACTCCTGCCGGAGACCCAATCGCCGGTCCCATTTGCACTCTCTCATTCCACTTTGAAAGGTTTACGCCTTTCACGATAAGCCACACGCACGTGGCCAACTCTCCAATGAAGGCGGGAAGCACAATGGCTGGAAACATCTTGTTCGCGAGTGGAGGAGAAAGAAGCTGAGCGAAGCTGTTAATCAAGTAGCTTACGCCGGCAATCGCTTGCAAGACGCCCAGAGTCCTGGGGAAGTACTCTGACCGAAACATTAGATACCCAGTGACTATGCAACTTACCCCAAAAAAGATCAGGCCGATCCCAAAGCCGTATTCATGCAGCGCCAGCAAAAGCGATGCGAGAGCCTGCAGCTGATTTGGATCAAACGCTTTTAGATAGTTCGAACCTCCCAGAAGAAGCAGCACCGTAACCAGATTCATTTTGTTGGCGCACAAAATAGCAGTCTGCAGCATGCCGAACAACGCAGCGAGCAAAGAAAGGTCTCTGCTGACGGGCCGCAGCAATACATAAAAGATCACCGTCATGGGGACATCGGTTATATGCATGATCAAGTCGCCCGCAATGCCGCAGCGAAACAGAAATTCAGACCCCATAATCCTGTGCGCCGTGGTTATAGCGTCCCCTGCAACCACAAGATGGCCTCTCACATAGATTTCGCCGAACAGACCGCAAGCGATGTTGATCAAATACAACACGCCGGCGATTCGTGCATAAACCTGTGGCGAAATGTTTACCGTTCGGCTTTTCATGAATCCTCCCGAGATGTGATTTACAGGGACCTGGTATCGAAGATCTCAACTATACCGATCTCAGGGGCTAGCCAAACCAGCGTGGGGCCTCAGGTCTTCGGCCTAACTAATCTCATATCTCGCAAGAGCGGCTATCACCGCGCGGCTTAGCCACTGAGGAACGGTACAATCCTCCTCTATGCCACACTGGACGAGGCGGCTCGGGATCAGTCACGCCGCTCTCATGAATTCGGCGCGGGCGACCGTGGCTTCAGTCGCATCTTTGCTGCTGGCCCGCATCCTCAAGCTGCCGGAGTCTTATTGGGCTCCGATTTCCGCCATCGTAATTCTCCTCTCCACGATTAATCCCCTGACCGTGGCCTGGCAGCGTTTCGCGGGCACAGCCTTGGGAGCGGCCCTGGGTGCGCTCATTGCAACTTACCCACACCCGAACTGGATCGTCTATGGGTTGGGCATTTATGTTTGCGGAATCCTCTGCGCGCTATTGCGCATGGACTCCGCCTATCGTTTTGCCGCCATCACACTGACGATTGTCCTGCTGGTCGCACACACTCGGCCGCCCTGGATTGTTGCGGCGCACCGCTTTGTAGAGGTGTCGCTGGGAATCGCAGTAGCCCTGGTTGTAACAGTGGTGTGGCCGGCGCCCGCAAACTAACCTGCCGCGCTTCATGTACGCGTGAGTATGAAACCTTTCAAGCTCCAAAGGGACCCAGCGTTGCATCCCCTTCAAAGGCCTTCCAGTAAAATTGAATCACCATGATCATCGGTGTCCTGGCCCTGCAAGGAGATTTCGATGCCCACCGCCGCCGGCTCGAAGAGCTCGGCGCCAAAGTGGTGCTTGTAAAAAAGCCCGAGCAACTTGACGAGATCGACGGCCTCGTAATCCCCGGCGGCGAATCCGGTACGTTCCTGAAATTGCTGGGGGAACAGGGCTTCGAGAAGCTGAAGCATTTCGTCCGCCTGAAGCCAACCTTCGGCACCTGCGCCGGCGCGATCCTGCTGGCCACTGAAGTCGAAAATCCCAAGCAATCAGGCCTCGGCGCAATCGACATCGCTATCCGCCGCAACGCCTACGGACGCCAGCTCGACAGTTCCATCCGCGAAGGCAAATTTCTCAGCCCTATTAACGACAGACTCGCAGAGTCCCCACTGGAGATGGTTTTCATCCGCGCCCCGAAAATCGAACGCGTCGGCCCTGCCGTCGAAGTCATCGCCACCGAAGGCGCCGACCCAGTCGCGGTCCGGCAGGGAAGAGCAATGGCTGCAACCTTCCATCCCGAGCTATCGAACGACACCCGCGTACACCAGGCCTTCCTCGACTTGTGTGGGTCGGACACTCCTGTCCGACGTTCTTGACAAGGGTTTTGCCTTGCTACCCGGCTTTTCGGCGTTGATATTTTCCGAAAGTTTCCTCTTGACATCGAGATCATGTAACGCTATGGTTACGCATTATGCGACACCGTTCGGTTACATATTCTTCGGAAGCCACTTTCCAGGCTCTGGCCGACCCCACCCGCCGCGCTGTCCTCGATTTGCTCCGTCGCGGCAGCCAACCTGCAGGTGAAATCGCTGGGGCTTTCCCCATCTCTCGTCCTGCGATCTCCAAGCACCTTCGCCTCCTTCGCCGCGCCCACCTGGTTCGCGAACACCGCGAAGGTCGCCACCGCGTCTATCAACTCAATCCCGAACCGCTTCGTGCCGTCGATTCCTGGCTCGATCAATATCGCAACTTCTGGAAAATGAACCTGGCAAATCTGAAAACATTTGTCGAAGCCGAGTACGCCAACGAAACCAAGCTGCACCCTGCACCGAAATCGATCGTCAAAACCTCAAAAGGAGATCACTAAGATGAAATCACTTCGCCTCGCCTTGTCACTCTCTCTGCTGTTGGCCGCCACCGCCGCGCTGTCGCAAACCTCCGCGCAGAAATCCTTTGACCAGCTCAAGAGCCTCACCGGCTCATGGGAAGGCAAGAACTCCGAAGGCAAGGCTCTGAAGGTTTCCTTCCGCGATACCGCTGGAGGGTCGGCCCTCATGAGCGAAATCGAAGGCCAGGGTCACGAGGATATGATTTCCATGATCCACCTCGACGGCGCCAATCGGCTCGTGATGACTCACTACTGCGGCGCCGGCAACCAGCCCCGCATGGCAGCCACAACTTCCCCTGACGGCAAGACCTTCACCTTCGACTTCTTCGACGGCACCAATCTCGCATCGCCCGACGCGGGCCATATGCGCCGTGTCGTGTTCACTATCGTCGATGCCAACCACCACACCGAGGATTGGACCTTTGCCGCTGGCCCGGGCAAAGACATGAAACAATTCTTCGACCTGCGACGAGATGAAATTGCTCAGAAATAATCCGCGACGCACAAAGCTGAAGCCGAACCAACAATGAGAGTGCCCCATTTCTCGCGTCCGGTACAAGAAATGGGGCGCTCAATCCGGAGCAAGTCATGACCACGACCGACATCAAATCCATAATCACCAACGACAATGACGCCGTCGTCACTGAAATCGAAATCGCTGCCCCGCCTTCACGAGTCTTCCAGACCCTGACAGATCGCGCACAAGCCCTGCAAGGGGGCGCGGCTACCGGCTTCGAGACAACCCGGTGGGAAATGGACCCGCGCCCCGGCGGCCAGTGGCGGTCCGTCTCAAGGGAATTGAAAGAGAGGGCGCCGGTAAGGATTTCGACCATCACAGTGAAATTCTCGAAGGGGTTGACTCCGACGAAATCAGGCGCCCATCTCAGAGTCACCCGTAGTGGTCTGACGGTACGCCCCGCCGCCTGCCAGGTATACAGCCAAGGCTGGCCCGGTTTTGGTCGAGTCAATTAAGAATTTTCTTGAGAAATAAAACTAGGAGCAAACTCATGGCAACCGTCGCAATCACTCCCGATCAAGACGTCATCACCGGCGAAATTTTCATCGCCGCACCCCCCGCCCGCGTCTTCCAGGCCATCACCGACCCCGACCAAATGCCCCGCTGGTGGGGCCAGAGCGATTTATATACCATCACGCAGTGGAAAGCCGATGTTCGCGTCGGCGGCAAGTGGTCGAGCGACGGCGTCGGCGCCGACGGAACCAGCTTTCACCTTCACGGCGAATATCTCGAAGTCGATCCTCCGCGCCTTCTTGTTCACACCTGGATACACGGTTGGAACGGCGCTCCCATTAAAACTGTTGTTCGTTGGGAACTCGAGCCGCAAAGCATTCACGGTCTGCACCCGAATGGTCCTCAGCGCGCCGGCACCGGCACGTTGTTACGAATCCGTCAAGAAGGTTTCGCGGGCAATACCGCCGCCGCAGCAGGTCACTTGGAAGGCTGGAAGCGCGTCATGGGATGGCTCGTCGCCTACATCGAGAAAGGAGAAACCATCGACACCCGCGGTTGACGCCAGAACAAACGCCAGACGACAATGCAGGCATGACTCCGCGATCTCGCATCGCTGCCTGCATTGTCGCGCTCGGCTTCTCGACCGCTGGCATTGTCGCTGCTCAGCTCGCTCCACCTCAGAAGGGAACTACCATGCCCGTTCACGCCACCGGAGCATTCGAAGTCAAAGTGACCCCTCAACCCCAGGACGATAAGGTCGGCGACCCCACCGTTGGCCGCTTGTCCCTCGACAAAACTTTCCACGGCGATCTCGAAGCCACCAGCAAGGGCCAGATGCTCACCGCCTCCACCGAAATGAAAGGCTCTGCCGGTTATGTCGCCATTGAGCGCGTCAGCGGAACTCTTCGCAGCGCCGCCGGCCCCCGCATCGGCACATTCGCCCTGCAGCACGCCGGCACGCTGAATCGCGGGGTTCCAGAACTGAGCGTCACTGTCGTCCCCGATTCCGGCACCGGTCAACTCGTCGGTCTCGCCGGAAAGATGGCCATTAACATTGCCGATGGGAAACATTCCTACGATTTCGAATACACTCTCCCGTAATTCCGCGTGCTGACGAAGACAGTAGCGACGTCAACTCGCGTGACTTCGCGGTTCTTTACTCCACGGCGTAGGGATATCTCAATCTCCGCTCCCCAAAAACTTTCACCAGCAGCGCTCCCGAAACGAATCCGCCCACGTGCGCCCAGAACGCTACTCCCCCCATGTTCTGCCCCTGCACGGCAAGCGCGGTCGCGGTTCCGCTGAGAAAATTCAGCACGAACCAATATCCCAGGATGATCCACGCCGGCACCCATATCACGAACACGAAGAACCAGGTCAGCACCCGCGCCCGTGGATACAAAATGAAGTACGCCCCCAGCACTCCGGCGATCGCTCCACTGGCACCGAGTGCGGGCACGGTCGAGTGCAAATTGACCGCCACCTGCGTCAACATGGCAATCAATCCGGTCAGCAAATAAAAAACCAGGTATTTGAAGTGCCCCAGATAGTCTTCCACGTTGTCACCAAAAATATAAAGAAACCACATATTGCCAATCACGTGCATCCAAGATCCGTGCAGAAACATCGACGTGAAGAAGGGAAGGACGACCGCCAGCAGTGAGTATCTCGAGGAGCCTCCAAGAAACGCGGCCAGATGATAAGGTACGACTCCGAACTGATGCACCAGTAGTTTCAGGCTCTGCGGTTCCAGCGCGTACTCAAGTAAAAAAATTGCCAGATTCAATACAATCAGGAATCTGGTCACAAATGGTGTGCTGTAACGAGGCTGGTCGTCGCGAATCGGAAGCATAGAAGAATCTGTTAACTTAGAGTTGATTTCGAAGGGCGCCGCCTTAAAGGATTACCCAAAGCCTGACTGCGCCCAACTACCCGATTACCAAACTACCAAATTCTCCAATGAATGGCGCCATCATCGTCGACAAGCCCGCTGGCTGGACGTCCCACGACGTAGTTAGCCGCATGCGCCGGATTCTGCAGCAACGTTCAGTGGGCCATCTCGGGACGCTCGACCCGCTCGCCACCGGCGTCCTCCCGCTCGTCACTGGATCTCTCACCCGCCTCGCCCAGTTTTACATCTCGTCCGAAAAAACATACGAAGGCGTGATCCGGTTCGGCTTTTCCACCAACACTTACGATGCCGACGGTGAACCGTCAGGTGAAGCCTGCCCTGTCACTCTCGCTCTTCAAAGTCTCCAGGAACTCGCCGCCAAATTCCTCGGCGTGATCGAGCAGGTGCCGCCCCCATTCTCGGCCAAGAAAATCCAAGGCGTTCCTGCCTACAAACTCGCGAGAAAACAAAAAGAAGTGATCCTGCAGCCCGTGTCTGTCGAGATAAAAGAATTCGTCATCACCGCCGTCGAAGCCGACCGCGCCCACTTTCGCGCACGCGTGGCCTCCGGAACCTACATGCGCTCTATCGCTCATGAAATGGGCCAGCGTCTCGGATGCGGAGCCCATCTCGAAGCTCTCCGCCGCACCGCCGTCGCCGAATTCGTCATCACCCATGCGCATTCCCTCGAAAAAATTGAAGATCAAGCAAAGAATTGTCATTCCGGCCGCAGCGCCGCGGAGGAACTGCATGTGTGGGGTGGGCACTCCTGCCCGCCAATCTCGCCACGATCCCTGCGCCCAGCAGAACCCCGGCTCTCAGCAGGATTAGAAAGCCTCTTCATCCACCCCCGGCAACTCCTCCCTCAATTTCCCTCCGTCACCGCTGACGAACCCACCGCCGCCCGCATCCGCAGCGGCCGTCCCATCAATCTTCCCGAGCTTTCACGCGCCCGCCAGGTCAAAGTCTTCGCCGGCCAAAGGGAATTGCTCGCCATCGCCACCCGAGTTGCCGGCACCCTATTCCACCCCAAAATCGTCTTCCCATCGGAATAGCTCCAGCTCATTTAAAGAAGCCCTAATGTAGGGACAGCCGTCCTCGGCTGTTTCTCGAGCCGAAGGCCCGACTTCCCGCTGCATAGGCTGTGTGGGACAGACACTCCTGTCCGTCGCCTTTGACTCGGCTTTTGATCTTGAGCTTAATTCTTGATTTTGCCTTTTCTCGATCCTGATCATCTCTAAGAAACGCATCACGCGCTTCCGAACCTTGGCAGGCCGGATGGTAGTGTATGCGTGCCACAATTCGGATTGACTTAGCTCCCGCCCGGTGCTAAGTTTCCCCTCTCGTCATCACGGCTTGATGCACGTCAGGGCCCCTGCGGCTGATTCGCCCAAGGATGTCTCCGATGACCAGCAAGCATCTCCTTAGAATAAAGCCCAGCATTCTCTCAGTTTCCTTTGTGTTAATCGTCCTGTTCGCCTTTTCCGCCCCAGCCCAGCAAATGGACATCCGCCCATCTGCGAAGTCTTCCGCCGTACCCATGCCCGCCAGCACACTCGCGCAAGGACTGGCTTTGGCCCCGCTTCCGGGAGCCGGTAACACGCAGCACGTCTCTCCATCCAGATCGCAGAGCAAGAAAGCCGCCTCTGCCGCGACAGACCCGATCGGCATCAGTTTTCTGCCAGCAGTGACGTATGGATCGGGCGGATACACTGCGCAATCGATTAGGATCGCGGACGTCAATGCCGATGGGAAGCTCGACATCGTTGTTGCTAACTGGTGGGATACCGACAACGTTGGCGTCGTGGGCATTCTCCTCGGGAACGGTGATGGTACCTTCGAACCGGCGGTGACCTACAAAACGGGCGGAGCGCCCAACTACTCGCTGGTGGTGGCTGACGTAAACGGGGACGGCAAGCTCGACCTGATCGTAAGCTCGTGCGCAGCTAGTGCCAGCACCTGCGGATCTGCACAGGGAGTTGTCTCCGTCTTGCTCGGAAACGGCGACGGAACTTTTCAGCACGCACTGAGCTACGGGTCGGGTGCACCTGTTGGTGCACATGTCGCCGTCGCCGACGTGAACGGGGATGGCAAGCCCGATCTCATCGCTACAAATTACCAGGGCGAGGCCAACGGCGACGGGACGGTTGCCATCTTGCTCGGCAACGGTAACGGCACCTTCCAGTCGCCTGTTCTCTACGACTCCGGCGCGCCGGGCGCCAATGGGTTGACGGTGGCGGACGTCAACGGTGACGGTGCGCTTGATCTGCTGGTGGCAAATGGCTGCTTTGCATATTGCACCGGGGGACTGGAGAGTCTCACCGTCCTCAGCGTGCTTCTCGGAAACGGGGATGGCACATTCCAGCTCCCTGCGACTTACGCCACGGGCGGGAAAACTTCGGGTTGGGTATCAGTCGCGGACCTGAATGGCGATGGCAAACTGGATGCGGTTTTGTCGAGCTTGAATATATTCAGTCCGAACGGCATCGTGAGTGTCTTGCTGGGCAAGGGAGACGGAACGTTCCAACCGGCGGTGACGTACGACTCCGGCGGGTATGCCGCTCCCGAACTGGCCCTTGCCGATGTCAACGGCGATGGACGGCTCGACATTATAGTGGATGACTGCGGACCCGTCGGTGGGTGCGGAACAGGAGTGATCGGCGTGTTGCTCGGTCGCGGCGACGGGAGCTTCGACCCGGTAGTAACCTTCAGTTCGGGCGCATACAACGCCACGTCGATCGCGGTCGCCGACTTGAACGGAGACGGAAAACCAGATTTGGTGGCGGCCAACCAATGTGCCGCTGATGGCTGCACAACCGGCTCCGTGGCCGTGCTGCTGAACAAAACCGGCACTTGCGTCACCAAGTGCCCGACTTCCACCGTTCTCGCTTCCAGCCTCAACCCCTCTATTTACGGCCAAAAAATAACATGGTCCGCAACCGTCACGACGTCGGGCTCTCTCCCACCCACCGGAAAAGTGAACCTCACATGGGGCGGCGGACGCTACAGCTTCGGCACAGCCACATTGAATAGCTCCGGCTTGGCGACGCTAACCAGATCGCTGGAAAGTGCCGGCAGCTATCAACTCACCGCAGTCTACTCAGGCGACGCAAATAACTTGGGCAGTGCCTCTGTCGCCCTGAACCAAATAGTAACGCAGGCCACCAGCTCGGCAGCGCTCACTTCCTCGCCAAATCCCTCCACCCTGGGACAGCCGGTAACCTTCACCGCCCAGATCTCCTCGCCCACGGTCACCGCGACGGGACCAGTGACATTCACAGCCGGAAAGACGGTGTTGGGTACGGCCCAATTGAGCGGCGGAAAGGCAAAGTTCACGACGTCCACGCTAACGGTCGGCTCGACCAAGGTCACGGCCACTTATCAGGGAGATTCCAACATCGCCGGCGCTTCAGCTTCGGTGAGGCAAACCGTGCAGCCGTAAAGCGTAAAGAAAGTTCGGCAAGCTGGCGCGAAAACAAAAAGAAGTGATCCTGCAGCCCGTTTCTGTCGAGACACTAGGAAACGGCGCAAGTTAGCGGCGGGAAAGCAATATTTCTGCGCGGGGGAGTTGGCCTGCCGGGCGGACTCTGGGGAATCCCTCCGCGGATGGTAAGGAATACAGGATTCCAATGTCCGATAAGAAGTATTATGTAAACTACGCTGCCCCTCAAGTCTCACTTTCGGTTCCACCACGATTGCCCTCTCCCCGGCGATCGGGTGGATCACGGACGGGACGAACAGCTTCGCGACTTCGCAGGTGCTAGGTGACCGGATCGGCATCGAATTACGGCGCGAACAAAACCTCGTTCTCGCCGACGACTTACGCCAACAATGCCGCCGTGCCTTCAGGCTGACCCATCGAAAGCTTCAAACTCAGGCGGTATCAAGTGCTGCAGCAGGGTAATCTGGGCGCGAGCTCGCCGCAGAGCACCTGGATGAACATCGCGGCTCGACTCAGCAACTAAAATTCCATTTGCCATGAAAAAACCATCGACGACTCTACTCGCCCTCACCTTTGTCATGATCATTGCCGCGCCCGCGTCCTTGTTTGCGCAAGGCGTGAAC
>DATNKA010000210.1:0-5921 GCA_035603655.1 Candidatus Acidiferrales bacterium
GTCGCCGATGGGGAAACGATCATCGACCGCGTCTACCACATTGATCGAGGCTACGAACACATCGAAGAAAAGCTCCGCGCCGTCGGCGCGCAAATCAAACGCATCGGCGAAATGTTCCCGAAAAAGGCCGCAGCTGTGAAGATATAAAGCTGCAGCAATGGCTGGATGAAGCACTACGCCCGAGTTAGCTCCTCAATCAACTGTCGGTATCGCGGATAAAGTTGCGCCAACTCCTCCCGCTTCGCCAATTCGAAATCTTCAAAATCAAATCCCGGAGCCACCGTACAACCCACCAGCGCAAACGATTTCCCATCCCGCACCCGCGACGCGAACCAACTTCCCGCCTTCACAACTGCCTGCGGTACTTCCCCTCGCTCTGGATCGCTCCCCAACAAGATCTCTGAATACCGCCCCTCCGCGTCGAGCACATGCACCCCGAGCCTCACCCCAACATAAAAATGCCACACCTCGTCGGACCGCAAACGGTGAAACGCGGAAAAATTCTGTTCCTCAAGCAAGAAGTAAATTGCCGTCGAGACCGAACGCGCGCCCCTGAACTCCGGCGGCAAGCTCTGCCTGCCTAAGACCAAGTCAGCCCTGTAAGTCTGCCGGTAATATCCGCCCTCCGGATGCGCCTTCAGTTCCAGCTTCGTAATCCAATAAGCGGCATCCTTCGTCATCGGACTCACCTTCGCGTGATGCTAATCCCTGCCATAAATATCTGTGAAACGTTTTCCTTTCTGGCTCACTATTCAAATAGTCGTCATTGACAGAGAATCCTCTTTCCAGGAGATAAAACTATTTGCACTCAACGGCCAATCATTGCTTACCGGCAAACCGCTGCCTGAAATGCTGGTAAGCTCCCACCTGTCAGGTTCGCCCACCCATTGCGGGAAGGCCCACCCTTGCATCCTCTGCAAGGGTGGGATCGTATTCTGTGACATGTACTTCATTTCTCTGAGGGATGGATGCACTCTTCCAAGGGGGTGCAGCACCACGCTGCCGGCACCGCCGTGCGGATGAAAAAAATCAGCTGATCGCGGGCGATTGGGACTAACTCGAAGGGAGCGCGAAATTCAAAGTGATCTCGGTTTCCATTTCTACAGCGACGCCACTCACGACGTGCGGCTTGAACCGCCATTGCTGCACCGCTTTGGTTGCTGCCTCCGCCAATCGTGGATCTCCACTGATCACCTTGACTCCCTGCACTGTCCCTTCCGTGCCGATGCGCACGTTAAGCAAGACCGGTCCCTGGACGCGCTGCGCCAGCGCTTGCTCAGGATAGTCTGGCTCGACCCGCCGTACCAGGATTCCCTCCGCGGCATCGGATGACAATTCCACGATACTGGCCGGTTGTAACACTGAATCCGTGTTCGCGCTTTTCAACCCGGGCGGTGCCCCTGTGCCGTCTCCCGCCGATGGCGGCATTCGGAAAATTTCCCTGCCGTTCTCGTAGACTCGCAGACTGCCTTCGGGCACGCGCGGTTTCTCCGTCCGAGACTCGGGTTGCCGGTTTGCAGATTTGAGCTCGTTCGGAGGCATCCTCGATTCACCTGCGGGCGTTCCGAGGCTTGCTTTAGTCTGATTGCCAGGGGTTGTTTCTGTCACCTCAGAAGATGCTGAGGGGCTAGTCTGCAAGCGAATCGCATGGTGGTGACCCTTCGCTTTCAACCAACCCATCCGCATCGCGAACGCTGTCCCCATCACAAGCACAACTGTGACAATCATCGAGCTCATCAGGGCCGCGAGCCAGTCGAATCGCGGGGTGACTACGAGTGCGGCTATTGATGCTTCCAACTCAGGCTGCGCCGGCAGCGGCTGATAAATCGGAATGTCATCGATTCCTGGCCCTGGAGCCGCGCCAGCCTGTTCCGCGACGTCCCCGCCTTCCTGATGGATTTGCTCCACGAGACTCCCGGTAGCTCCTGCGGTTGAAACCCGGGAAGATTGGCGTGCCCCAATATTACTAAGGATGCGTTTGGTCAATACTTCAAGCGTCCGCAGGTCACGATCGCCGAACGCGGACGGGCGCACCGAAAAAACTTCGAAGACGCCGATCAGATCCTCATCCCGCAAAAGTGGTACCACCACCACCGACCGCACTCCCAACTGCAGCAAAATTTCCGCATCGGCGTGCGGATCGGTCAGGGCATCATCACAACACTGGATTCGCCGGGTTGTCATGCAAGCTCCGGACATGCCCGCGCTCATATCCAGCCGCGTTCCCAACTCCGGAGCGGTGCCTCCGCTGCTGGCACGACAAACCATCTCGTCGCCGCGTGCCAGGGCAATGGCAGCCCCGGTTGCAGCTGTCGCCAGGCAGGCTTGTTCGACAATCTCATTCAGCACGATATCGAGGGCCAACTCGCCGGAGAGTTCTGCCGGGATCTTGCCACCCCCGTGGGCGGCAAACTTTGCCACTAACTGCGCAAAATCAGACTCCTGCCTCGCCGCGGGAGAGTCTTCCGTTCCGGAAATGGGAGATGGCAGCGGGACTGCTCCCGGCGCGGTCTCAGGTGAACCAGCTTCAAACTGAACCGGCTTTGCGGAGTCAGACCGCCACATGGGGTGATGAGCCATACTAAGCCCGCACAAATCAATTTACTGAAGATTAGGTCTGTAGCGGAGTTTCGCCTTAAAGTGCAACGTTGTCAATAAGGAATCGATCCCTTCGGTCAGGAGCGTCACCGGTGTCGATAGCCGAAAACAGCACCGATAATACAGCCGTGTCGCTTATCGCGGCGCTTAATTGGAGTGGCAGCGGCTACCTGCGGCCAGCCGTTCCCAGAGCCGTCCCGCAATGGCAGAAAATCAAGGGTAGGAACATATCGCCAAGGCTTTGTATCGTTTTGTATCGTCGTCATCACGCGCGGAAATGTTAGAATCCACCAATACTTGGGCGCTTCGTGTCACTTCCCAGGTTTTCTATGCTTGTTTCCCTGAAGACATTTGAAAACGTTTCAGGGACGTTGGCTTTGGGGAGTTGAATATGCGGATCGCTGTCGTTGGTTCGGGGTACGTGGGCTTGGTTGCAGGCGCCTGCTTCGCCGACCTCGGTCACGACGTCATTTTGGTGGACAATGATGAGCACAAGTTAACAGCTCTCAAGAACGGCCAAGTCCCCATTCACGAAAATTTCCTGCCAGAATTGCTGAACCGTCACCGCGGGCAGCGCCTCACTTTTTCCGACGATTTAAAGAGCGCCGTTCGCGCCAGCACAGCTATCTTCATCGCCGTGGGCACACCGCCGACGGAGCGGGGCGACGCCGATCTTTCCTATGTCGAGTCCGTCGCCCGCGAAATCACCGGCGCGGTCGACGACTACAAAGTGATTGTCGAGAAGAGCACGGTACCTGTCTACACCAGCGAGTGGATTCGCAAGATCATTCTGCGTAACGGCGCCGATCCTGAATCCTTCGACGTTGCCTCGAATCCTGAATTCTTGCGCGAAGGTACCGCCGTCACTGACTTTCTGTTTCCCGATCGCATCGTCGTGGGATGCGACAATGAACGCTGTGCAAACGTTCTCCGCGAAATCTACGCCCCACTGACCAGCGGCTCATATTACGAAAGCGCTGCAGCCATCCCGCAACCCGACCGCACCTCTATTCCCGCCCCCATCATCGTGACCACCAGCAAGAGTGCGGAACTCATCAAGCACGCCTCCAATGCATTTCTCGCCATGAAGATTTCCTTTATTAACGCCGTTGCGTCGCTGTGCGAATCCGTCGGGGCAAATGTGACTCAAGTCTGTCACGGGATTGGTACTGATTCTCGCATCGGCCCGCGCTTCCTGAATCCCGGCATCGGGTACGGCGGCTCCTGCTTTCCGAAGGATGTGATGGCCTTCCGCGCCGTCGCCCGAGAATGCGGATACGACTTCGGCCTACTCGATGAAGTCATGCGGATCAACGAAGATCAGCGCGCCCGCTTTCTGCGTAAAGTCCGGAGCGCATTGTGGACACTTCGCGGCAAGCATCTTGGCGTTCTCGGCCTGGCCTTCAAAGGCGGTACCGATGACATACGCGAATCCCCTGCCATCCTGATTGTGCAGGCACTTATGCAAGAAGGCTGCAAAATCACCGCCTACGACCCGGCCGCCATGGAGCGCACGCAGGAAGTGATGAGCTCCGGCATTAAATTTGCGAGCTCCGCCTACGAGGCGGCCACCGACGCCGATGCTCTGCTGATCCTCACTGAATGGGAGGAGTTCGCCAACCTGGATCTCCGCCGCCTCAACGATGAACTCAAGTATCCCATCGTGATTGACGGCCGCAACCTGTATGATCCCGCAGTGATGGCGGCTAATGGCTTCACCTATTATTCCGTAGGACGAGCCGCCTCCCATCCCGAGGGCGTTCCCATAGCCCTGAGGAACGGCACCAAGAAAGCATGAAACAACGCGCACTGGTCACCGGCGGCGCCGGCTTCCTGGGATCTCATCTCTGTGACGCTCTGCTTGGCGAAGGCTACAGTGTGGTTGTTGTCGACAACCTGCTGACTGGCCGTCGCCGTAACATCGCTCACCTCACGAACGACTCACGCTTTGAATTTATAGAAAAAGACATTTGCGAACCCTTCGACGTGGGCACCGTCGATTACGTCTTCCACTTCGCCAGCCCCGCCAGCCCCGTGGATTACACCATCCACGGCATCCCCACGCTGAGAGTCGGATCGCTCGGAACTTTTCATGCCCTCGACGTCGCCCACAAATACGGCGCCAAATATTTAGTCTCTTCCACTTCGGAGTGCTACGGCGATCCGCTCGAACATCCGCAGAAAGAAACCTACTGGGGGAACGTGAATTCCATCGGCCCGCGCTCGGTCTACGACGAAGCCAAGCGCTTCACCGAAGCCGTCACCATGGCCTATCATCGCTATCACAAAGTGGATACGCGCATCGTCCGCATATTCAACACCTACGGCCCTCGTCTGCAATTGAACGACGGCCGCGTGGTATCGAATTTCATGAAGCAAGCTTTGCGCGGCGAAGATCTCACCGTCTACGGCGACGGCAGCCAGACCCGCAGCTTCTGCTACGTCAGCGACGAAGTCGACGGCTTCATTCGCCTCTCCAAATCTTCGGAACATCTGCCGGTGAATATCGGTAATCCCAACGAGTTCACCATTCTTGAATGCGCCCAGCACGTCCTCAAAGTGACGGGATCGAAAAGCAAGATCGCTTACGACCCCCTGCCCCAGGACGATCCCAAACAGCGCCGTCCCGACATCTCCAAGGCTCGGCAACTGCTTGGCTGGGAACCAAGGATAGATTTGGAAAGTGGTCTGCGAATGTCGCTGGATTATTTTCGGAATGCGGTTGCGGAAGAAGCTGGCGCGCCGCGCTAACTACTCGCTGCTCTTCGTCGCAGCCGCCACAAAATCAATCAACTGCTGCACACCATGCCGTTCATCTTTGGTATTCAGGTGAAACAGCACACCCATCCCATAGCTGGGATGCGAAGCTTTCACTTCGCCGCGTAGTTGCAATTTCATGTCGTGAGTGCGGACCACGATTTCAACCGTCGAACCCGCTGCGAAAGCCAATGGCATTTCCAGATAACATCCTTCCTGGCTCAGATCGCTCAAATGACAATAATGCCGCACCGGGCTTCCCGTCTGGTAAACCTCAGCCCCCAGACGGCAAGCATAACGTATTTGTCCGCGGCGATTGCCGGGCTCATCGCGCAGCCGGGCCGTGGCTTCCCCGTCACTGCCCTTCAGGTCTTGCTTTTTCCCGCGCGAGGTGGTGAGTACTCCATCCTCGTCAGGACGGATGGATTGTTCCACCTTTACTTCTTGCGAAGGCAATTGCGGCCTCGGAGCGTCGCTCAGATTCATTTGCAACCACTCCCGCAGAATCCGCCGCGAAGTTTGCGGCACGTCCACGAACTGAATACCGGCGCGTCCGTTCCAGTCTT
>DATNKA010000211.1:0-4063 GCA_035603655.1 Candidatus Acidiferrales bacterium
TCGAAATCCCGCCGAGATCACGACGGCCGCTCTTACGCCAGCATCGACACACTGACCTACGACATTCGAAACCGTAACTGCCGGTGTGACCACTACAGCCAGGTCCACTTTTTCGGAAATGTCGCCAATGCTCTTGTAAGCCTTAAGTCCCAGAACCTCCGAACGGCTTGGATTAACGGCATACACCTTCGACCGAAAACGGCTTTCCATCAGATTCGATAGAACCGTTCTGCCGACAGTGCCGAGCCGCTCGGTTGCACCGATTACGGCCACTGAGTCAGGAACAAAGAATGCGTCCAGACAAGACTTCGCTCCAGCTTTCGCCGACTTCTCCGACGCAGTCCGTGTTTTCTCATCCAGCCGTCCTTGCCTGCTAGTCACAGAACTCCCCCGGCTAAGGATATCAGTGGACCTGTAGCGCGCGGTCCTCGGACTGGTCTGAATGCTTGCAAATATCGACCCGGGCTTCAAATTTCTGAGTGGTTGCTAGTGCACGCGAGACCAAGCACAGCGCTTTGGCCTTACCCGAGAGACTTATCGCCCACTCCCGTTGCGCTCATTAGGAATCGTCAGGCTGGGACGAATGACAATCTCGCTGAAGCAATAGCCATCGTCCGTTTTACCGACGGTTCCTTCCGCTTCCACAGCCAAGTCCGTGTATTCGAATTTCGAGCGCCCCGCGATTGTGTGGAACGTCGTCGTAAAGCAACTCGCGAGCGCGGTCATCAACAGGTCTTCGGGTGTCCACCTGCCTTCGAGACCGCCGAACTCCGGCGGCGCGGTGAAATGGATTGCGTTAGGGGCCGAATCGGATTTGGCGATGCCTGCCTGGCCGGACGTCCACCAAGCTACAACGTGGTGCTTATGTTCATTTTCCATTCAGTACTCCGGGTCCAGCGTGCGTTTTCCAGAAAGGCGTGGTTGCTACTCCGCCAGCCCAACGTTAGCCCAGGCCCTCGCTCTTGATGATTCTCTGCCAGCGACTCTAATAAAGCGGTGCCCGAGATCACGCCTGTTCGTGATGCCAATCACACCTCGGGTGCTACAATACGCTCACTTCGAAGGTGCTGAATGCGCGCCCCTTACGGCTTGAATATCATCGATAACTGCCTCATCTGTCCGGTGCGGGAGGAACATTTATTCTGCAATTTACCTTTGGCTGCAGTACAAAAACTGAATGAAATCAAGTCCACTGCGGTTTATCCGAAATCAACCATGCTATTTATCGAGGGCCAACAGCCGCGTGGGGTGTTCGTGCTCTGTGCGGGAAAGGCTAAACTGTCCACATCCTCGATCGAGGGCAAAACCATCATCACCAAGATTTCGGAGGCCGGAGATGTCTTGGGTCTGAACGCCACCATCTCCAATCGGCCTTATGAGGTTACGGCCGAGATGATGGAGCCGGGCCAGGCCAATTTTATCGCCCGCGACGCGCTCCTGCAATTCCTGCGCGAATACGGAGAGGTGGCATTGCGCGTTGCGGAGCAACTCAGCCGTAACTACTACACCGCATATGAGGAAATCCGTACTCTAGGTTTGACGAGTTCACCTTCAGAGAAGTTCGCAAAGCTACTACTCTCCTGGTCGCCCGACGCGGAGAACGCGACCGAGCCTGCGCATCTGAAATTGACGCTCACCCATGAAGAAATCGCCGAAATGATTGGCACTTCGCGCGAGACGGTTAGCCGACTGTTCTCTGATTTCAAGAAGAAGCGGTTGTTGCAGTTGAAGGGATCCACCTTGATCATCCGCAATAAGCCTGCCCTGGAGAAAATCGTAAACTCCTGAGTGTGCTGTTTGCTGCACGCCACTCTGCGCGAGCCCGACAAGCAACCTTTTTCCTTAGGTTTCTGCCAGCTTGGAGAATTCGACGCGTGCCTCCAACAACGGATCCGTCAATTTCGCAATCCGCCGTTCGATCCGGGTGATCTCGCTGCGCAACCAGCCGGTCAGGGCTTCTTCCATTTCCAGGGGCGTGCCGCAGCGATAGAAATAGTCGATGGTTTGTCCTTTTTCATCGAGCGGGATAAAGCGGCACGGCGAGCGCTCGCTCCGAAGTTCACTGGGAACGAACTTTATCAATCGACATTGGTTGCATGGATGGGGCCGCGACGGATCGCCCAGGTTCGGACAGCTCGGGGATCTCCCAGGATGTAGGGAGGAGGCCAAGGTGTGCGGGGAGAGCGCCCGTAGCCTCCATCTTCCACGAATTTCAACTCAAACTTGAGCAGCTCCAGCATTTCGTGTCCATCTTGTGCCATGTCTCACCCGTCGTAATATGGGTATGTTCGCAGAACCCCACTTGGGCTGCGAAGATGCTGGTCAAGCATCTTCGCTCCAAACAACCGGGTCGAAATGAAGTCTGGCGCCTGGCCAAGAAAGCGCGCTTTTGAGTGGCTTGCTGGAGACTGTCTGGGAGCCACCTGCGATCCGGTGCTGGCCTGGGAGGTAAGGACGCTGACAAACAGTCATTCTCCCTCCGCCGAATCACGCCTCGCTGTCACTCACGTCACAACCAAAGCACGTCCTGTGATCCTGATCACATAGGCCGGTGATGACGGCCACGGCATCCCAGCGCCCCTTCTGCGACTCTAGCTCCTGTGAGGGTGAGGTGGCATATGGCGCAAGACGAGCGTGACTTGCTGGATGTCCTTAAATTTGAGCTGAAATTTCTGGAAGACGGAGGCTATGGACGCTCTCCACACACCCCGCGGCGTCGCCAAGTTGCGTTTGAGGACTCGCCTACCTGTCCTAACTTCGGCGATCCTACCAGGCCACATTCATGCGCCGAGTGTCTGCTGATGAGGTTTGTTCCCCGCGAGCTTAGGGACCAGGTCTCACCGTGCCGGCATATTCCACTCACGGACAAGGGTGAGACGATCGACTATTTCTATGGCGGCGACACACGGCTGGAATTGCTGAAATTGGAAGAGGCCCTCGCCGGCTGGTTGCGCAAGCAGATCAGCCGAATCGAAGAACATCGCGAAGCTGAGCATTCGAGGAACAACTCGAACGAGCTAGAGCGACTTCGTCAGCAACAGTGGCTGGCGTTAGCAGAAAATTTGTGCTCCCTCGCCAACCTCCATCGCGAGCGCCACAACTACTTGGTGGCGTCTGCTCTGTACGGTCGCGCCCTTGCAGCAGCAGAGAGGGTGGTAGCACTCGGGGATGATGGGCGCTCTCTTATCGAACGAATCCGGACAAACCGGCAGGCGGTGTCGGAGACACTGCAGGTTGGAGACACGAGCGTACAGCAAGCTCCATCCGAAGAGCTACAGATAGCGGGTCGATAACTTCAGAGCCAGATCGCGTCGAACGTCGAGGGTAGAGAACTGGGGTGCTGAACACCCTATATTGGGGTGAGGGCCAAGTGTTTTGACATGCGTGATTGTTGTCTGAGGAGAGATAGGCTTATTAATTCAGGTTGTTGCCAGTTGGGAGCAGTCGAGGCCGACCAGAATTCCTTTAGAGGCAGGCGTTTCGGAGCGGAAGACGGCATTCTCGATGCACGCTGGGTGCCCGCATCCGCACCGGCGATTCCGGCGCTAGTACGCCGGTTCGCCGCGAATAGGCGCTCCGATCTTGCTCTGTTTTCGAAGAATCACGGTCGTATGAGGAAATCGTGGAATATTTTCTTCGGTCCCGCGTTCTTAGTAACAGTAGAACGCGGAGGCAGGCCCAATTCTAGACGACTGGGATGAGCGCGATGAGGTAGAGGTAGAGGCGGCAGGCTGGATTTGCCCGGTTCCCGACTGCGGCGCATTGGTGGTTTCCTACAAGCCACCAGGCGGCACGGGACATGATAATGCCAAGTCGTGGTGTGAGTTCGCGTGTAGGCGCTGCGGAACCGACTTCATCGTCCCTGAGGATGAACTGATTTTTCAGTCAGTGCCGAAGGAATGGCTATTGGCGAGAATCCAAGCGGCATAGCTCGGGAGGCGCTAAGGAGTGACTCGCGAACTGACTTCCGCGCTCTGGCCAGGCGCAACATAACGGTTCCTATCGGGATCGACAATATTTCTGCAATCTCCTGGTACGACATTTCCTCCACTTCACAAAGAAG
>DATNKA010000212.1:0-5911 GCA_035603655.1 Candidatus Acidiferrales bacterium
TGAAATGACTTCATTCCAAGACTACAACCTTCCGTGTTCCTTTCCACGGACTGCCTCCCTTAAGTGGATGGGCTGTGAGGTAGGTCTCAGGCATGGAGGGGACGCCGGATATTGAGCCGGGTGATTGGCTCAGCCAATGGCATGTCGGCGCTGACGAAAGTCATAACCGTAGACAAGGGCGGAAAGGTTGTCGTTGACGAAGTCCTGCAGCACGAGCAGCTGGACGATATTCGCCGGAATCCAGCACTCGAGAAAATCTCGAGCCCTGAAACTCGGTCCGGCTTGTTTCTTATTCGGTCGGCCTTTTAACATTTTTTTAACCTCACCGTAACATTCGTGCTCTAGCATCGCCAGGACTACGGCATCCCTCACCTTCCATTGGGAAAGGATAAAAAGCTTATGCGCGAGTTTCTGTCTGTATGCCTTATCGCGGCCATGATTACCGGGCCAGTGTGGACACCGGTAGCAAGTGCAGCGACCGTTAAAACAGCCACGCCAATCAAACACATTGTGATTATTTTCGGAGAAAACCGATCCTTCGACCACTACTTCGGCACCTATCCCTCCGCGCTGAACCCAAAGGGCGAGCCGCAATTTCACGCGCTTTCGAACACACCTACGGTGAACGGCCTGAGTAATGCGCTTCTGCACAACAATCCAAATCTAAATCCGCTCAACGGCAGCGGAGCAGCCAATCCGTTTCGCTTCAATCGCTCGCAGGCCAACACGCAAGACATGGGCCACGATTACACTCCCGAACAACTGGCCTTCGACGGTGGCGCGATGGATTTGTTTCCCGCCAACACGGGAAGCGCGGGTCCTCCGCCCAGCGCTCCTCCGGATGTCGTGCTCACGACTGGTCAGGTAATGGGATACTTCGATGGCAACACGGTCACTGCGCTGTGGAACTATGCCCAGCACTACGCGATGAGCGATAACTCTTACAGCACCAACTTCGGTCCTTCCACGGTCGGTGCGATCAATCTGATTTCCGGCCAGACCAATGGCGTCGCGAAACACGCAGGGGGCACGGGTGCGCTGGTAGCCGATGGCAATGGTGGGTTTACAGTCATCGGTGACCCGGATCCATTCGGTGATGTGTGCTCCGGTAGCGAACAGGTGCAGATGGCTGGAAAGAACATCGGCGACCTGCTCAACGCAGCCGGTATCACCTGGGGATGGTTCGGCGGAGGCTTCAACCTCAACATTGTGAATCCTGATGGCAGCACGGGGTGCAATCGCCAGTCCACTTCTCCAATTGTTGGTACGCAAGGCGATTACGTTCCCCATCACACGCCGTTCCAGTACTATGCCTCAACCGCAAATCCCGCGCACGCGCGTCCGAAATCGGTGAAGACGATTGGTTTCTCGGGCGACCCGGCCAATCACGATTATGACGTCGATGATTTCTTTGCCGCAGTGCAAGCCGGCAATTTCCCGACGGTAAGCTTCCTCAAGGCAATCTCGATTCAAGATGCTCATCCCGGGAATTCCGATCCATTGGACGAACAGGAGTTCGTGGTGAAGGTAGCTAACTTCCTGCAGGGCCAGCCGGAGTGGGCCAACACGGCGCTAGTCGTGCTCTATGACGATTCCGATGGCTGGTACGATCACCAGCTCGGCCAGATTGTGAACGGGTCGAAGAGCCCGGCTGATGCTCTCACCGGTCCCGGAAGCTGCGGAAACGGTGCCACAGCGCTGCCCGGCCTCAATCCCGCTACTGCGCACGCTCAGGGGCGTTGCGGATACGGTCCACGGCAACCGCTGCTTGTTATTTCTCCTTGGGCGAAACACAACTTCGTGGATCATTCGGCCACCGATCAAACCTCGGTGATCCGCTTCATCGAAGATAATTGGCTCAACGGCGAGCGCATCGGACATGGATCTTTTGATGGCATCGCAGATTCCATCAGCTCTCTGTTCGACTTCCATCAGGTGGTGACTGACGACTTGTTCATTCTCAACCCAACTACAGGGGAGCCTGTCAACACTGGCTCACTCTATTAGCGCGCATCCTGGCGGGTGCGGTTGTCGCCCAATCTAGATACCGAACGGCAAGGCACGCGGAGCGCCATTCCTGTGCCTTGCCGTTGTTGTATGCTTGCGCGAAAGGTATGTGGTGATTACACGTCGACATTTTCTGCAAAGATCGAGCCTGCTGGCTACGACGCTGGCGGCTGGCAAGAGCGGGTTACTCAATGCGATGTCGCAGTCGGTGGCTACCATGCCCCCGGCGCTTGACGTCAACACTCTTGCACAATTCGTGGATCTTCTTCCCATTCCCGAAATCGCGAAGCCTCAGGGACTGCGTGCTAGTCCCGCTGATGGGAAGCTGAAGGTTCCGTTTTATCGAATCCAGGCGCAAGCCATCACCAGCAAAGTTCATCGCGATCTGGCCCCTACGAAGTTCTGGAGCTTCGGCTCTTCTACTCCGGGTCCAACATTCGAGACGCGCTCCGGAGAACCCCTGCTGGTGGAATGGGTGAATGCCCTACCCAACGAGCATTTCTTGCCGATGGACCGCACAATTCACGGCGCCGAAGCGGACAAACCTGCCGTCCGCACCGTGGTGCACCTGCATGGAGCGAAAACCGGACCAGAAAGTGATGGCTATCCGGAAGACTGGATCGTGCCCGGAAAATCCTCTCTTTACTACTACCCCAACCAGCAGGATGCGGCCATGCTCTGGTACCACGACCATGCGCTGGGGATTAATCGTCTGAATGTCTATGCCGGATTGTTGGGAACTTTTCTCATCCGAGACAGCCTGGACGATGCGCTTAATTTGCCTAAAGGCAAATACGAAGTGCCGCTCATCCTCTACGACCGACTATTGACGCACCAGGGGCAGTTGCTTTATCCAGTTTCGCCCGATCCGCAATCTCCTTGGGTTCCCGAGATATTTGGCAATGCCATCCTAGTCAATGGAAAATTGTTTCCCTATCTCGAGGTCGAGCCGAGAAAATACCGCTTCCGATTGCTGAATGCATCGAATGCCCGGTCTTACAATTTATCGTTGGTCGAAAATGCCTCAGCCAATCAGAACGAAGTGCCTTTTCACCAGATCGGGACCGATCAAGGATTGTTGTCCGCCCCGGTCCCGCTCACCAATCTTGAAATCGCGCCGGCGGAGCGGGCCGATCTCGTCATCGACTTCAGCCAACATCGGAGCAGGCAAGTCGTGCTTAAGAGCGATGCTTTGGTTGTGATGCAATTCCGCGTTTCATCACAGAAAGTGGACGACCCAAGCGCGCTGCCCCCAGCTTTGCGGGCTGTGCCAAAGATCCAGGAATCACGGGCCGTGCAGACCCGCTTGTTGACACTCAATGAATACGTCAACAAGGCCGGCAATCCCGTTATGTTGCTTTTGAACGCGGCTCACTGGAAAATGCCAGTTACAGAAAAACCAGTGCTGGGCTCGACCGAAATCTGGTCGTTGATCAATCCCACGAACGACTCGCATCCCATTCACCTGCACCTGGTGCGCTTCCAGATTCTCGACCGTCAGCCCTATGTGCCCTGGCTGTTCCAGACCAGGCGGGAATTACGCTTTATCGGACCTCCGGAACCTCCGGATCCGAATGAGGCCGGCTGGAAGGATACGGTACGGGCCCACTCTAAAATGGTGACGCGAATTATTGTGCCCTTCGAAGGATTTACCGGACGTTACGTGTGGCATTGCCACATCCTGGAACACGAGGATAACGAGATGATGCGGCCTTACGAAGTAATCGCCGCGAGCTAATTTGCATTTGTTTCCGCTTGATTTCTCCTCTTCTGAATCCCCCCCACCCGATCCAAGCTGGTTTTGCATCCGACGAAACTGTCTCCAGCTCCCAAGCCGGCAAAAAACCGTTCATTAACGATTGGTTACCAATTTTAAGCCCCGAAATCTAAGGTTTGGTTTAGCGTCGTCGTCGCTAGGCGAGCCAATCGGTAGATTGAACCATAAGGATGGTGCCCTCAGCGCGGCCTTCCTGCCATCGGTGGCCCGATCCGCACCCCGGCCATTCAGAGAGTCATTACCTCAACCACGGGAATGCTTTTGTTTCGAGCGTAGATTCCGAACTTTTCAGTGACGTCTACCTGGCCGCGGGATTTCCCGTCCCAAACCAGCACGGCAGTGACCCGGTCCGTGAGTTGCCGCCCGAGCAATAGAGCTTGGTCGAGTATCGACTGGTTCGTCTCGGCATAAGCGGTGTCTTCCGAATTTGCGTGGATGACGATTAGATGGCCGCTCTTTTCCGCTTGGTTGAGCAGCTTATCGTAGAGCGGACCCCAATCTCCCGGGCGGTCTGTGACTGAAGTAGTTCGGAATTTCTCACGACCGTACGGCAGCACAACTGTGCTATGCAATCCCAGCTTGCTGGCTTCCGATAAGGCAAGTAAGTCAGCGCCACAAGCCGCGGACCCAACCAGGGCGACGGCAGATTGGGTTTGCAGCAGAATACGAATTCGTTGCCGCACCATATCGACGTTTTTGGCAGGGAAGCGCTGTTGTTTCGCATCAACAGCATCAACTCGCCTTCCGGCTAGTGCCAGTATCATCGGTATCCGTCTCCGCGTCTTCAGTCTCGCACAGGCCCAAGTTTGCCCGCCTCCCGCATCGCTCCTACCGCTGCGACTTATCGTCCCAGGGCAGGCAGAGGCTTTTGCGTCCGAGCAGAGCTTCTCAGGCTCCTATTGGATTCTAGGGGTGACGGTAAATGGCATAGCTGCTATGCACCCTTCCTCTTGATCCAGCAAGGAAAGAGCGGGTCCAGGAAGAAATAGTTGCCCTTGTACCGATCCAGGATATCTCTTGAATCAAGCGACTGAAGAGCCTTCTGAACGGAGGATGCTGGTCCGAGACGGAACTCTTCACGAACGCCTTGGGAGTAGATTTCGGAGGCTCCGCGGTAGGCGATGGCCTGTAGCGCCGCGCGTTGCCGCGCCGACAGTTGTTCCCAGAGAAGCTCATAGTAAGTGGATTGGCTCGTAACAAGACTTTCAATGACGGACTTCACGTCTGATAAATCGAGTTGGCGTTTATCTTTCAATTCTGCGTAATCCCAAAGCTCATGCGCGATACGCTGCACATCGTAAGGAATTAAATCAGCGGAAGCGAGCAGAGTTTCTAAACCCGGATCGTCAAGCGTCCTGCCCCTCTTGCGAAAATGGCGCGTAATAGAGTCCTTCCAGTCCTGTGCCGGAATCTTGTCCAGGAACATCTGCGGGCCGGCTTTATGAAAGGGACGTTTGGCAGAAAGCATTTCCTCCATCAGAGACGGTTGAGATCCCGAGAAAACATACCCTACCTCTCTCTGCTCCTGAACTTGGTTTCGTATGGCATTTTCTACCGAGCCCCCATTGAACTGGGAAATCTGCTGAAATTCGTCAAGGCATATGGCCATGCGAAATCCTGCGTTTTTGGTCAACTCTCCCGGCAGCGCAAAAACATCCGGTGCGATCGGGGTGGGATCAAACTCCGCCCCTTTACCGAGGGACAGACTGATCTCGCCAGTTGCCATGTTGATGCTGACGTCGGGCTTTACCTGCCGCCCAAATCGTGTAACCCAATCTTTGACCCGCTCCCAAGGGCCGGCGGCGCGCAACACCTTCTCAGCAAACTTTTCCAGGAATTGGGCGTAGCTGGAGTAGCTGCTCACCGTCAAGTTGACGGTATGAATATGTCTCTTCTTCAGCTTGAGCAGGGCCAGAGCAACGAGCGAACTCTTTCCGAAGCGTCTCGGAGACAACAAGAACACCTTTTGACCGTCTGCTAAGTCTCGAACCAGTTGATTGAGTTCGTCAGTGCGATTGACGAAATTCGCGTCGTCGATGATTTCGCCAAAAACGAAAGGATTTTCCTGGGATGGCATATTACGCTGATCAGCGTAACGCTAAATGGCGTAATAGACAAGTGCGGAAA
>DATNKA010000213.1:0-5353 GCA_035603655.1 Candidatus Acidiferrales bacterium
TGCGCCAGAGTGTACAGCCGATGAATGTTGGGAGTGATCATCTTTGTTTCGATGTCATGTGATCGGCTGGGTGGGATCACAAACGCGGGGTTGCGAAGCTCTTGTGCCAACCTCAAACTGGCCCTGTGGACGTCCCGGAGAGTGAGGTTGAGGCTCAAGCGACGAGCCCGGAGATGCCTTCCCGGTTTTAATAAGTGCTTGGACCCTATCATCCATTGAATGTTACAGGTCGAGAGGGGATGCTCATATAGCACTAGCAGTGCGCGCTTTGGCACGCACGAGCTATTTACGAAGTTTGGGACAGAGGTTAATTTGGAATTGAGCAGACTTCGGGGGAGGGCTGTTCAAACGATGCGCTCCATGACTCAATGAGTCTGGGGCGCTTTCGTTTTTCGTCCCGCCAGCTACCGAGGTCGGTTGTTCCTCACAGATCGAAGTAATCCTCATCCCCGGTCTAGTGCTCCTTGAGTTTTCAGCGAGCGTGCGTGACGTCATCTGAGTCACATTGTTAAGTTCAGTCCGCCGCCGAGGCCGGCTGATATTGGATCGAAAAAAGAAAGTTTGGAGAGTTAGCGTTCAGCTTGCCTCGGCCAGATCCATGCGTACCAGACGATAAGTGCAGTCAGCGCGATTTCTATCAATCCGTAAACAATATAGAAATGCCAACCACCCCTGATCGCCAGAATCATGATCACGGTGCATGGCGCGCCGGACACAATATTCACCCAGCGGTTGACTCCTGCGGGCAGGGCCAGCGACAAAAAAGGCATCCGACTTGGAATTACCATGACCGCAGAAGTTCCCAGCAAAAGTGTTTAAGAGATAGCAAGTTCTGCAAATGCTGGCCCGGCTTCGGACCAACTGCAGCTCCTTTTCGGACAATAAATCCGTGACTTCCGAGGCGGCGGAACCATCCGTATCGGTCATCGGTTTCTACAAACTGGTGGAACCGCTGCCCTGTTTAGCGCCTCTGGTCGCTGGTATCCGAAAAAGAGAGGCGACTGATGTCGCCGCCCGTTTCCTCTTTCTGATTATTCTCAACTGACAACTAGGCGGTGCTTTCACGCCGCCTTGCCGTGAATCCTAGCTTCGAGAGTTTGTCGCTAACAACGTTAACCTTGATCTGCTTGGGCTTGGCTTCGGCCTTCTTTGCGAGCGTGATCTCCAGCACACCTTTGTCATAGTTGGCGCTCACTTGTCCCGTATCTACCGAACTGGGGAGCAAGTTATCCCCCTGTGGAAATCGAAGACTGACGCGGGGGTGCGGAAGGAAAGAGCTCCACGGTGTACTGACGTGTGGTGACCGTCCCAGCCCCCGCTTTTCAAACGGGACGCCGGTGGAAACTTCACACGCGCAATTTCCAATATCCCCTCAGGGGAGCCTTTTGGACTTTCTGCTCGCTTAACAGCAGGTTGAGAGCGGTAATCACTACATCCTGTCGCTTCCGAAATTCTTCAGCCAAGTCTCGCTCGCTGACGATCACGTCCCCCGTCGGGTACCGCTGGTGAACAGTGTGCGCATACGACGAAATTCTCTCAGCCAGCGACCGCAATTCTTTCTTCTTGTCCCGCTCGGCACGTCTTGCCCGCACATCCTCAGTTTCAAGAGCCCGTATACAGATCGCGGCGATTCCCAGAACAGAAATGATCAATATGACCCACCAGCGCAACGATATCGAGGGAAAAACATTTGTGAGGAAATTCATGGAATGGGTCGGCACAATGGAATCGGATGCACAAAGAATATCCAGCAATCTACATGCCGCGAAGATTACGAAGGGGTCGTGTCACTGGGCACGATTTTGATGCAATTGCACCATCGTTACGAACTCGGGTTTATTCCTCCCGCTTCCGATGGCAAACGTCACGAGCTTAGAGTCGAGTTGACGGAAGCAGCGACAGGGGAACACAAGGGGGTTCGCCTGGGATAACCCCCAGAGTACATTCCTGTTCTGGAGGAGCCAGAGTCGGCACAGTGAGCTTTATCTCTGGCGCCACTGTCGTCCGGCTCCGAATGAAAGGGCGGGCGTTTGCCAGGGTCGGCTCCCGTTATTGGCTGCGGCTAACCACGATACTTCGTGCCACGTAGAAATCTCGTCTTCCAGTTTCTTCTTTCTTTAGGCGATTCGTGCGCCAAGCTCCGTTGGTTTCTTGTTTTCGAAGCCCGAAAACGACCGCTCGATGCTGCGACCTTACACTGACTCCCAACCAAGCTAAAATGAAGTTCAACTACCTCGCGAGGCGGAGTTCATTATGCAGCGGGCATTCGGATTAGGTATTCCGCAAACATTGGATGACATTTGTGATCCGACACGACTGGCTTTGGTCGTGTACGACATGCAGGCTGGGATCGTGAACCAAATCGAGAATGGCAAGCAGATCACGGACAAAGTGGTTCAGGTTCTTGAAGCGGCTCGCCAATCCGGAATTCGTGTCTTTTTCACCCGCCACATGTCGCTGCCGAAGGAGCTGATGGGGGTATCTCAGTTCCGGACAGCGATGGCTTGGCAACATGTGAAATCGGCAGAAGAGGTCAAGCCTTGGTTCTTGCGGGATGCGCCGGGATTCCAGCTGACTCCGGAGATGAATCCGCGGCCGAGCGAAGCAATTTTGGACAAGATCAGCATGTCGGCGTTTGAAGGCACGCCGCTGGATATGGCCTTGCGCGATTGCGGCATCCTTGCGTTTGCCATCGTCGGCATCGCTATGGAAATCGGTATTGAACCCACGGTGCGCCATGGCGCTGATCTTGGGTACATTCCGGTGGTTGTCAAAGACGCCTGTGGATTCGGTCATCGCGATGCCGCCGAGCGTTCAATTGCCAGCCTTGAGTTCGCGGGCGATGTTTTGATTACAAACGTAGAAACAATCTGTGCTCAGCTTGGGCGTATTGTGGCCCAAACCACGAGCTAGTCTTTACCATACATACGCCTGCGCATGGCTGGCACATCCAACGGCAGAGGAGCAGCAACATGGTGGACTTGTCCATTTCCAGTGGCAATCTGGTCCTGCATGTCCGAGGAGCCGACCAGCTGTGGGCGTTCAAGAGTTCGCTCGAAATTCCGTTAGCGCATGTTGCGGAGGTCAGGGCAGACCCGGCTATAGCGCACGCCTGGTGGCATGGCATCAGAATGCCCGGCACCAGTATTCCCGGCGTGCTGACCGCTGGCACTTTTTATCAGGACGGCAAGCGGGTTTTTTGGGATGTTCACAATCCGGACCGGACAGTCGTGATTGAACTGAAGGACGAACGATACAACGAACTGATTGTCGAAGTCGCTGACCCGAAAGCTGCGGTGGAAGTGGTTAAGGCCGCATTGCCACGGTGAACGGTGGGCAGTACTATTTGTTTCCCTTAGCCGCTAGGCGGGGAACTCTTGATCGGCAAGAGTGATAACCAAGGACTAAGCACCGAAAAGAGCTCGACCTATCCCGGAGGCCAGCCCAGTGATCGTCCACCCAGCAGGTGGACGTGAAGATGAAAGACTGACTGACCGGCGCCCGGACCTACGTTTAACACCGTCCGGTATCCCCGCTCAATATTCCGTTGCCGTGCAATCTCGGCGGCCGCCAGATTGCAGCGGCCAATCACTTCCGCGTCCTCAGCCTGCGCTTCCTTCAAGCCGGCAAAATGCTTTTTCGGAATGATGAGCACGTGCGTTGGCGCTTTCGGGTCGATGTCCTCGAAAGCAAATACATGTTCGTCCTCGAAGACTTTTTTCGATGGAACTTCTCCGCGGAGAATACGGCAGAAGAGGCAGTCAGTGCTGGGGTCGGTCATCGCTGTTCACCATGGCGGAAAGATAACATCTGAACGGAGCAATTGTCAGCGCCGAAATGGTTACCGATACTTGGTGATGAGTTCGACGAAGGCCTGCGAGCTCACATTCCACGTGCCTTCGAAGGGATTGTCGAGATCAGTCAACACAAAATGGGCGAAGAAGAGCAGCATGGTCGTGATCCCGATCGATACCATGCCAAGAGCAACGTTACGGAACGGAAAAAAGAGAAGCAAAAACAGAATCATGGACGCTGTCAGCGTAACGAACACCAGCAGCGTTCCCGGCATTCGCTTCGCGCTCAGGGAAAGCCGTTCATCGCGGTGGGAACTGGCCTGGTTCGCGATATGAAGCAGGCGCTGGTAGAGGGCGCGCTCCGTGTCGTCAACCGGCTTTAGCTCAGTGACTCCGGAAATGATGGCGACAAACATTTTTTCGGTTTTATCGGTGCCCTCCCCCGCCGATAGTGCCTTCCATTCCGTCTCCGCCACTCCTCGCGCGTAGATCTTTACGATCGCACCATAGGTTCGCGCGCAGCTTCCTCCAGGCTTTGGCTGAAAACCAGCAAGTCTTTTAATGCTCCAGACTCTTTCAGAATCTGATTTTCGACAGACGTAAACTGGCCCCAGATCACGTAGATGGCAAAGGCGTAGACGACGCTATAAAGCGTGCCAATGATCTGCACAAGAACCCCCATCCCTTCCGCGTCGTTCTGAAACGGCTTGTGAAGTCCCGCCAAGCGCAGGGCCAGATAGAGGGCAGCCGCGCCGATAATCATTTTCGCGCCGCGAAGCCGCGTGGTTCCGGGAATGATATCTACGGATTGCACAAGTGTCTCGGTTGCTTACCGCATCAAGTCGCGCGACTGAATCTAGCAGTCTAGTCCAGTCTTATCAGAAATACTGCTCAGAAACACTGCGCCATCGAGTGCGGTTGTGTCAGTTACACAGCGAACATCGGCGCACTCCGAGACCCATGCCAGGTGCACTCCAGCGCTCGGCGGCGTCAGAGAGACCACTATGATTATGGACCAGAAGTATGTCGACAGTTGTCCGGCAGGAACTCAGCCCGGCGATTTGACGAACGCGGACGGACGATTAACTCACTTTTGGAAACATTGAACGATGACTAATCCAGCCTAACTAAGAAAACTGCGCCTTCATTCGTCTGGGTTTCTGCGGCAAGTTTCCGGGCGCGCTCGCGATCATCGTTCAGCACGTGTACCCGTACCCACCAATCTCCAACAGGACTGCCAAAGTGCTGTACTTTCGCTGTGCTGTAACGACGGGCGAGGTGGTCCGCGAATTTGCTGGCTTCTGGCTCATGCGCAAAACTTCCAATCTGAACTGCCCACTTTCCGCCGGTCTCAAGCGGTAGTGGTGTTTGCATCACATCCACTCTTACTTCCGCAACACCTGGCAGGTAGATATCGAGCTTGCGGGCCGCAGCCAACGATAAATCCAGAATGCGTCCCGGGATGAACGGTCCGCGGTCGGTGACGCGGACGAGAACGCTGTGGCCGGTCTTGAGATTCGTCACGCGCACAATCGCGCCCAGCGGCAAAGTACGGTGCG
>DATNKA010000214.1:0-4672 GCA_035603655.1 Candidatus Acidiferrales bacterium
TGCCTTTTGGAGTCCTCGTAACCGCGAGCAAATACATTGCGGCTGAGCAAGGGCAACACTTCTTCGGGCGCAATCTTTTGACTGATACCCGCCATACGCAGAAAGGAACGCAGCGGCCCTGGGATGGGGAACTGGGATGACGCGGTGATGGGTCCAGCTTCGGGAGTCGAGGTGGCACTGGCTGAGAGTGAAACAGCTGAGTTAGCAGAATCGCCCGCATTGGCAGACAAGCAGCCAAGAGAGAGGAGTGAAACTAGTACGAAAACGGAGAGACAAGAAGGGCATTTCATGGCTGGATCCCCTTTGAATCAGAAGGACCTCACGCTACCAGGAGTACTTCGCGGAGAGGCAGGGATTCCGCGAACCGAGTTATGCATTATTCCTGGGCCTGGGATTTTCTGCCTCCGATTCCAATGCCGCCCAAAATACGCCATCTTCCGGGATTATCCAAGGAATTTCGTATTTCTTCGCAGGTTTTCTTTTTAGGGTAACGAAAATCTAGGAAATGCCCGTTGGAACGGAGGCTAGCTATTCCAATAGCGCCTAGAACCTATAAGCTGGAAGGCAGGGGCTGGAAACCTCGTTTATGCCTAGACCAAAACCACTTGTTCTCATCATTCTCGACGGCTGGGGATATCGGGCCGAGACCAAAGCCAACGCCATCGCCCTGGCGCGCAAGCCTACTTACGACCGGCTAGTGCGCGAATATCCCAACACGCTGATCCATACCAGCGGGCCGTTTGTTGGACTGCCCGAGGGGCAGATGGGCAACAGCGAAGTTGGACACCTCAACATTGGCGCCGGGCGCATCGTGCACATGGACATCACTCGCATCGACTTGATGATCAGGAATGGTGAATTCTTTTCGCATCCAGCCCTGCTTGCGGCAATGAAACATGCGTGCGTCGGCGAACGGCGGCTGCATCTCTTCGGCCTGCTCTCTGACGGTGGCGTGCATTCGCAGCAAGCCCATCTCTACGCTTTGCTGAAGATGGCCAAGCAGAACGGCGTGGATCGGATTTTCGTGCATGCGTTCATGGATGGTCGCGACACACTGCCCACCAACGGCGCCGGCTATCTCGAACAACTGCAGCAGAAGATGCGCGAGTACAACTCAGGCGAGATTGCGACGGTGAACGGGCGTTACTATGCGATGGATCGCGATCGGCGCTGGGAGCGCATCGCGAAAGCTTATAACGCGATGGTCTTCGCCAACGCAGAAGGCGGAAAGTATTCCGATCCGGTGCAAGGGATGAAAGACTCCTACAACAGGAACCTGACTGACGAATTTGTTCTGCCCTTTGTTTGCACCGATAAGAGCGGCCAGCCGTTGGCAACCATTCGCGATGAGGACGCGTGTATCTGCTTCAATTTTCGCGCCGATCGAGTGCGCCAGATCACGCGCGCGCTGGCGCGTAACAGCGGCCTGAATGCGAAGTGCGGAAGCGATCTTCCGGGAGCGGCCGATCTCGACGCTACCCTTCCTCGCGATCGCACTCCCAGGGATCTGCACTACGTTTGCATGACGCAGTATGACAGGAATTTCAGCCTGCCGGTGGTGATTCCGCCGGAATCGATGGCGAACATCCTGGCCAACGTGATGGGCGGTCTCAACATGCGCAACCTGCGTGTGGCGGAGACTGAGAAGTACGCCCACGTGACATATTTTTTCAATGGCGGCGTGGAGCAGCCGTTTCCGGGCGAAGAGCGCGTGATGGTGCAATCGCCAAAGGTTGCGACTTACGATCTGAAACCGGAGATGAGCGCTGCAGGCATTGCGGATGGCGTCATAAAAGCCACGGAAGACGGCACCTTTGACGTAGTCATTGTCAACTTCGCCAACGCGGACATGGTCGGGCACTCAGGCAAGATTGAGCCCACCGTGAAAGCGGTCGAAACGGTCGACGCATGCCTGGGCCGAATCGAAGCGGCGGTGCGCGCGAAGGGCGGGGCCATGCTGATCACAGCGGATCATGGCAATGCTGAAATGATGATCGATCCGGTGACCGGCGGTCCGCACACGGCGCATACTACGAATCCTGTGCCATTCATCGTAGTCGCGGAAGATGCTAAGCGGTTCACGTTGAGGCCGAACGGCTCGCTACGGGATATTTCACCAACCATGCTCGGAATCCTCGGAGTCGACGAGCCGAAAGAAATGACGGGAACGGATCTGCGAGTGGCTCGCAAGCTCGGATGATTATCGATCAGGTCATCTGGTGATCGGAAGGAAACGGCGGCGCATGGACAGACCAGCTGGCAAGAACAGCGGTCGTGGCAATCTTCAAAGCTTCGCAGCGCAGGGCGCGACCCTAGTAATTCGATCATCCGCTGACCCGAACAGCCGGTCTTCCTTCCTTGCTTCCTTCTTCCTTCATGCTAAAGTTTTCTCGCGGGCAATTTTCTTCCTCCGATTCCATGGAACCACGGCTCATTTGGATCAATCTTCTGGTGAAGCTGGGAGTAGCGGCTGCCGTCTCCAGCAGTCTGGTGCGTTCCGTGGCGTTTAAGTCTCTTCTTTTTCGCGAGGAACGTTCGTTACTTCAGAAAACTTATCTGGTGCTGTGGTTCGGATTGCCGATCATGCTCGGAGTATGGATCCGATTCTCGTTCAGCAGCTTTCTCGCCGGCGATCTGAGCTTCGAGACCGCCCTTTTGCTGGGAGTGATCGGAGGCCGCTGGGCGGGGGTTCTGGGTGGAACATTGATGGCTGTTCCCGCTTTGCTGCATGCCGAGTGGGCCGCGCTGCCCTTCGGTGCGCTTTGCGGCTTCATCGCCGGCCAGTTGCGCACCATGGCGCTGGATAAGGATGATATTTGGTCATTTTCTCCTTTCATCGATCTCAGCATTTATCGCCTGATCCGCCGCAATCTGCCAACACCGCGACTGTTCGACTGGCAGATTATGTTTTTTACCACGATCATCGGGCTGCGCTTCGTGCAGAACCAGGTCGCGCGATATTTTCCACATTCTATTTTGAGCATGGACAGCAGCAACCTGTGGGTCGAGGCGGCGATCTTTGCAGCCTCGGCAATGGCCATCGGTATCGAACTCAAGATCTTCAACAGCGTGCGCATACAGATCAAGCTGGAGGAGCAAGAGCGGCTGCTGTTGCATGCGCGCATGGAGGCGCTGCAGAACCAGATCAATCCGCATTTTCTTTTTAATACTTTGAATTCGATTTCTTCTTTGGTCCGTTTCGATCCGGACACTGCACGTGAAGTCATCTCCAAACTGGCCACCATCCTCCGGCGTTTGCTGAACAATACGGATTCTTTCGTTCCGCTGCGCGAAGAAGTGGAATTCATCGACAACTATCTCGACATCGAGGTGGTCCGGTTTGGAAACGACAAACTCCGTGTGGTCAAGGAACTCGCCCCCGAGTCATTGGACGTGATGGTTCCCAGCATGCTTTTGCAGCCGCTGGTCGAGAACTCGATCAAGCATGGACTCTCTGCGAAGGTGGAAGGCGGGAGCATACACCTGCGCAGTCGTTTGTCCGATTCGGTTCTGGTGATTGAGGTGGAGGACGACGGGGTGGGGATGGTGGCGACTCAGACGCTGGAAGCTGAAACTGCACGAGGAGCGGGAATCGGCATGGCCAATATTTCCGAGCGGCTTCAGGTGCTGTACGGAGATACGGCGCGGATGACAATTGATAGCCATGCAGGGAAGGGAACGCTGGTGCGAATCCGGTTGCCGCTGCTGCAGACGGCCGGAGCGGTGCCAGAGGGATTCTACGAAGAGCGCTCGACGACGCGCCGGTAAAAATCCTCGTACATGGGTACGATCCGACTGGAACAGAAACGCGCTTTTGCGACCGCGCGTGCCGCCTTGCCCATGGCCCGCAACGCGCTCTCATCGTTGAGAAGGTCAATGGCATAGCGAGCCATGGTGTCCACGTCGCCAACCTCGGCGAGATAGCCGCTGATGCCGTGCTCGATGACTTCCGGCACGCCGCCGGTGCGAGTGGCAATGGGCACCACTTCACAGGCCATTGCTTCGAGGGCTGCCAAGCCGAAGGATTCTAACTCGCTCGGCATAAGAAGAATGTCGCAGATCCCCAGCTTTTCCTGCACTTCATCCTGCTTGCCGAGGAAGAGAACATCTTCGTGAATTCCTTTTTGTACTGCCAACCACTCCGCCACGGAACGGTCCGGACCGTCGCCGATCAGCAATAGCTTGGACGGAATCTGTTTACGCACGCGATCGAAAATCTCAATCACATCGGTGACTCGCTTTACCGGCCGAAAATTGGAAAGATGCACTAGCAGACGCTCATCCTTGGGTGCGTATTCGGCGCGCAACTCGGCGGAATTCTCACATCTGCAGTACACGTCGCAATTCACCGAGTTATAGATTACTTCGATCTCTTTATTGACGTCGAAAACGCGCATTGTACGATCGCGAAGATAGTTGGAGATGGCGGTGACGCCATCGCTCTGGTTGATGGAGTAGCGGGTGATGGGAAGGTAGGACCGGTCCAGGCCGACCAGAGTGATGTCGGTGCCGTGCAGCGTGGTAACGAACGGGAGACGTCGCGCGCGCCGCGCCATCATCTGCCGTGCCAGCAGCGCCGAGATCGAATGCGGAATCGCGTAATGGACGTGCAGCAGATCCAGATCGTAGGCTTCCGCCACATCCGTCATGCGCCCGGCCAGCGCCAGACAAT
>DATNKA010000215.1:0-3966 GCA_035603655.1 Candidatus Acidiferrales bacterium
CGTGAACGTTTCTCCAACCGCGATTGAAATTCACGCGGAAGCTATTGCGACGTTCGATCCACATGCTCCCGCACGTCGGCAGTTTGGGCAGCTTGAGTTCCGTGGCGGCTTGATCCTGAAATCGAACCATCGGGAGTTCGGCGGTCTTTCGGCATTGCGCTTCTTGGGAGATGGAAAGCGGTTCATTTCGCTGACCGATCACGGCGCGTGGTTCACGGGAAGCATCACTTACGACGGGGTACGCCCCGTTGGCATCGCCGAACCTGTTATGGCACCGATTCTTGCATGGGATGGGCGGCCGCTCGCCGCGCATGGCTGGCGCGATACCGAATCAATCGCGGTTAATGATGGCATTCTGTACGTTGGTATCGAAGGCGCAAATCAGGTTGTGCAGTTCGACTTTGCCAAAGATGGCCTGCTTGCACGTGGGCATCCAATCGCGGTGCCTTCTGGCATCCGCACCCTACCAAAAAATCGGGGGCTTGAGGCACTTGAATACGTCCCCCAAAATCTGCCTATGATGGAAGGCACGCTTGTGGCGATTTCGGAGCGTGCGCTGGATGGAGCCGGCAACATTCGCGCGTTTTTCGTTGGTGGGCTGACACCAGGAACGTTTGCAATTAAAAGAAAGGACCAGTTTGATATTACCGACGTCGCTCTATTGCCGTCGGGAGAGCTCCTAATTTTGGAACGCAGTCTTAGTTGGCCCGAGGGACTACTGATCCAGATCAGGCGTATTCCACTGAAAGGCGTTAAGCCTAACGTGGTCGTTGATGGGCTGGTCCTTTTTGAGGCTGACCTGAGCTGCGAGATCGATAACATGGAAGGACTAGCAGTTCACCAGATGGCTGACGGCGCAATCGTCTTGACGTTTGTTTCTGATGATAATTTTTCTCCACTGCAACGCACAGAGTTGCTGCAGTTCACGTTGGTACCCGAGCGGACTCCGGCAGGGGCCGAGTAGTCGAACAGCATCCTCAGGCAACTAATCGTACTTCAAGTCACTCAAAGTCATCGCACGAAGCGTTGCGGCGTCGTTCACGCTACTACCCAGACACCAATGTTGCCTGTGTGACCCGCAACGCGTTTTGAACCAGAGCAGGTGGCACTAATTGGCGCTAGGGCCATTTCCGGGCACTTCATAGATGGTGCCACCGCTGCTGCACCTCGTCTGCCTCCACGACCTGTAGCTCAATGATACCTGCTTTCCGCAATGCCGTTAGCCGGCGGTTGTTCTCCGCGGTCTATTACCAAGCGCAAGCGTCGCCTGCGACGTATCGGCCCCTTCGCGATCATAAGCCGCTCGGCGCTTTTGAATGAGCGCATCTAGAACCCGGGCCCCAGTGGCATAGGATGGATCGATAGCAAGCTCCGCCTTTAGCTTCATGTCTTCAATTAGCATCCAAAGATCGTCGTGAATGGCTAATGGCAGAGGCCCATTTTTGTAAGCAGCGATAAGGTCGCATATTCCGCTCAGCGACACCGTCAGAGCGCGAAAGCGCAGCGTCGGCGCCGGCACGTTGGATGTCCCAGACCTCCAATGGCTATAAAGCCGGACAGCGTCGTCGAAGGCTTGACGAACATCCACGGGCATCGTTTCGAATAGTTGCTCGACCATGACAAAACCCCGGACTCGATTTGTCGACTGATCTTCCACTAACCCATACTTACCAATCCTCCAGCTTTCCCCAAAGATATACCGGATTGGCGCTAAATTTCTAATTCATTTCGGCCCCGACAATTGCGCTTGATTAGGATTGAGGGGCCAGCATCACAGACGGTCAGCGCTGGAGGAGATCAAAATGGCAACCAAAAAAGCGGTGGTGCATCCGATTGATCCGTTCCTGTTCGACGGTCCATCGTTCCAAAATTTCGTATTTCACCTCAAATCGAGCAGCAACGCACCAAACCACATCCTGACGATTACATGGCAGACTTCCGTGAACACCAACTTCGCCTTTATCCAAGGTACTTGGCAGGGCGACGGGCCCAACGCGAAGCAAATCACGGGATCGATCACCGATGGGACGGTTTCCCTTACCGCGTCGTGGGCAAATGGAATGGGGGGTACGAACACTCTTGTAGGCAGGCTCGCGCCCGTCGTCTCACGTATTCCAGTGTTTCCCACCGCATGGGAACTGAACGGCAGTGTCGTGGTCACGAATGGACAAGGCAGCATCGTCGCTGGCGGACCGGGCGCGGTCTCCGGCGAAGGGTCGCCTCCACAGGTTCTAGAAGCTTAAGATGCCAAGACATGCGTATGCTTAAGCACCGCGTCTCGGGATCAGCCGTCTAGCGCCGCCTAGGTCGAGGCCCCCCGAAATCGACCACCTTATTTCCACGCCCGTGCTTCCCAGCTTCCTGGCTCGCAATGTCGGTACGTATCTGCTCGTAGTGATCCTTGGCCGCTTCGAGCGTTTTGAAAAACACGGTGTCGCGAAGCTCCAACTCATCGAGTGATGACAGGACGGTATACTCTTGCTCGATGTTGTGACCGTTGACGCTGAGGATTTCGAGTTCGACGAAACAGCTTTCGATGCTCACGATCTTGCCGATGGTGTCGTCACGCTCTGGGCCGTTCTCGTCGGCATCTCGTCCCCAAGCCAAGAAATACTTGTCGCGCATTCCAAGTCTCCACACGCGCCGAACGCGAAGCGATGGCTGTCACGACATATGGAATTGGCGACGCCCCTTGTCGAGCGTTCATGCGGGAAGCTACGGAACTGGCACCTCCGGGCGTTCTTCAACTCGGGTCCTCTCAAGCGGGATCCCCGCGGCACTATTTGGCACAGGCTGACATTTCCCGCGGTCCCGCATCAACGGAGCTGTGTTGCGAGGCCGCATGTTGCCACGCTGACGCCGTAGCCACGGTTAAACGTGATAATATGGGCCATCATCGACGTCCCTTGCGGGCGCCGGCGTGTCGCCCCTGCTTACAGGCTATCGAGGCGAAGATGAGCGAAACCTCGGTCACTATTGACGGCGTGCGCTCACCACTTCTGGAATTCGGCCCGCCGAACGCCAGTGAGGCAGTGGTCTTCGTGCATGGCAATCCGGGGTCGAACCGGGACTGGGAGAGTTTGGCACGCGGCGTGGGCCAGTTTGGTCGCGCGGTGGCCATGGACATGCCCGGCTTTGGGGCTGCCGACAAGCCGGCGCATTTCGACTACAGCGTGCCAGGCTACGCCCGCCACCTGGACAAGCTGCTGGCCGCTCAGGGCGTGAGGCGAGCCCACTTAGTGATGCACGACTTCGGGGGCCCGTGGGGGCTCGCCTGGGCGGCCAGCAATCCCCAGGGCGTCGCCAGCATCACCTGCATCAATACCGGCGTTCTATCCGGCTACCGCTGGCACTATTTGGCCCGGATTTGGCAAACGCCTGTCCTTGGCGAATTGTTTATGGCTTCAACGACCAAGACGGGGATGCGTCTACTGTTGCGGCATGGGAACCCGCGCGGACTGCCGTCGCAGTATTTCGACCATGTCTATCAAACCTTCGATCGCGGTACGAAGCGTGCGGTGCTTAGGCTTTACCGTAATACACGCGACACGGAGGAGGGCGCGCGCCAACTCACGACCGCCTTGCGGCCGCTAGATTTGCCTGCGCTTATCGTCTGGGGCGCTCACGATCCCTACATCCCAGTCGTGTTCGCCGAGCGCCAGCGTCAAGTCTTCCCGCACGCCGAACTGAAAATTCTGCCTGGAAGCGGCCACTGCCCGTTTGCCGACGATCCCGATTCCGTCTCCCAGGCAGTTTTGCCGTTCTTGCGCCGACAATTGCAGAAGTAATTGCGGTGAATGAAATCGAGTAGCATGAAGAAATTGCCACAAGCGCCGTCCGAAACTCGCGACCGCGGCGACCGTAGCTTAAATCGCCGGATACATTCAATGCCGAGGAGCGCTCACGTGTTTGCGGCTTTCACCAAGAGTATTTTTCCCAAGGACGTTTGTGCCAAGCGCCTTGCCA
>DATNKA010000216.1:0-8434 GCA_035603655.1 Candidatus Acidiferrales bacterium
GCCATCCCAGTGCGGGGATTACGGCTAACTCATGTGCCCGTAGGGCAGACAGTTAGCGCTCATTAGATACAGAACAGGTTCTCTCCGTTGTGGCGGACGTGACAAAAATCAGCGTCGGACAGGTCAATCCCGGAGGGGTCAGCCGTACTCTCTGTTCCCTGTGACCCCCGCTAGAGATCTTCTTCAGCGCCGGAAAAGCTCACCCAGAGCTTGTTTCATGACCTCTCCGCCCACTTCGGAGATGGCCTTGGTCAGGGGAATATCCTTAGGGCAGACCTCGACGCAGTTCTGCGCATAGCCGCATTCCTGGATCCCGCCGTCGCCCATCAGCGCCGCCAGTCGCTCGTGCTTGAGCGCTTGGCCCGTAGGGTGGGTATTAAACAGTTGCACCTGCGCGATCGTAGCTGCGCCCACAAAGCCCGTCTCTTCATTGAACTGCGGGCAAGCCTCCATGCAGCAACAGCAGGAAATGCAGCGCGAGAGAGGATAAGCCTGCTCCTGCTGCTCTGCCGTCACGCGCGGCCCGGGGCCGAGGTCGTACGTGCCGTCGATCGGAACCCACGCCTTGACGGCCTTCAGGTTCTCAAAAATCACGCTGCGGTCCGTCGCCAGATCGCGGACCACGGGAAACTTGGAAAAAGGCTCTAGTCTTACCGGCTTCTCAAGATGGTCGATCAAAGCCGAGCAAGCCATGCGCGCCCTCCCATTGACCAGCATGGCGCATGACCCGCAGACTTCCTCCAGACAATTGGAATCATAAGTGATCGGAGTAGTGGCCTTGCCCTCGCGGGTCACGGGATTGGCGGCGATTTCCATAAGCGAGGAGATCACGTTCATGCCCGGATGCCACGCAAGTTCGAACTCCTCCCAGTACGACTTGGAGGTTGGATTGTTCTGGCGCTTGATTTTGATGATGACGGATTTATTAGCCATTAGCTTTCAGTTCTGAGCCCTACCTAAACGCTGTCATTCTTCTCGGAGCGAAAAACCTGTAAAATCTGCGAGTGGCGGCAGGTTGCATGGGACTTTGGCTGCGCTCAGGATGACAAAAAATTATTTCTTCCCAAATTCATCTTGCTTGCCGCCATCCCGTGGCAGCGTGCATACGGCGCCTCAAGTGGGAGCGAACATTCCGTATGCGATGATCACCCCTCCCAAACCGAGGCCAAGCCACTGATGCTCAAGAATTCCTGAGACGGCCACAAACACGCCAAATCCCGCAGTCAGCCAGCGCCGAATTCTGCCGAAGGTGATGACGCTCGTCTCCATCCTGCTTCGCAGAGTCATGCTTCCTCACCCATGGCGGAATCAACACGTCCACCGGCTCCAACCTCTAACCTCGCACTGTCGCCGCTCAAAGCTTTGCGCATCTGCCGGGAAGTATATATCGAGGCTGATCAGCCTTTTCCAAAAGCAAAAATTCCCGCAACGAAAGCAGCTTACACAGCACAGTTTGCTCGTATCTCGTCACCGCAACTTCGCAGGTGGTTCTATGCCTTCTTCCACCTATGGCGCTTACCCGAATCCACCTTACCTATTCCCGGTGAAAGTGCGGATCGATATTTTGCAGGCTTCGATGTCGGCGACATCAACCGGACGCCTCGGTTGCCTTGGTAATTGAACTCGAGGCAACTGTTTCTTCCTAATGGCACTCCGAAGCCTTTGATCCGGCTCTTGATCGACCCCCCTTCATGGGCTTCTTTATTTCACCGCGTCATACTTTCTCGGCCTGGGCGGAATCAGCGAAACGTCCACCGGCTCGAACTCAAATCTTGGCTCGTCGGCGTCCGGAGCGAAATATGCCTTCGTCGTCTTCAGAAAATTCTTGTCATCGCGGTCAGGGAAGTCCGGCTTGTAATGCGCACCGCGCGATTCATCCCGCAGGCGCGCGCCCTGAGCCACCACCCTCGCCAACTGCAGCATGTTGTAAAGTTGGCGGGTGAAGACCACGCTGGTATTCGCCCACTGCGTGCGGTCGCTGAGGTTCACTTTGCGGAAGCGTTCTAGCATCTCAACCAGCTTGGCATCCGTCTGCTGCAAATTCTTGTTGTAGCGGATGACGGTGCAGTCCTTGGTCATCAGTTCACCAAGTTCGCGCCACAGCCGGAACGGATTCTCCGTGCCCTGGTTGTTCATCAACAGGGAATTGCTCTCTTCCTGCTTCTTCTTCTCAGCCTCGAAAGCTCCGTTGCCATCAGGCAGAGCCTGCAAGCCCCGCGCATACTTCACCGCATTCGGCCCAGCAATCCCTCCGCCATAAATGCACGATACCAGCGAGTTCGCGCCCAGCCGATTCGCGCCATGGTACTGATACTCGCACTCGCCGGCGGCGAAGATGCCAGGAATATTCGTAGCCTGCTTGAAATCCACCCACAGCCCCCCCATGGTGTAATGCATGCCGGGGAAAATCTTCATGGGTGTGTCGCGTGGATCGTCGCCCACAAACTTTTCGTAGATTTCGAGAATGCCTTCCAGCTTACGATCGAGAATCTTGCGGTCGATGTGCGTCAGGTCGAGATAAACCATCGGCTTGCCGTCGATGCCGAGGTTGTGTTCGTAGACAACCTTGAAAATCGCCCGCGTAGCGATGTCACGCGGCACAAGATTGCCATATTTGGGATACCACTCTTCCAGAAAATACCAGCGCTCAGTCTGCGGAATCGACTTCGGATCACGATTATCGCCGGGCTTTTTCGGCACCCAGACGCGCCCGCCCTCGCCGCGCGCCGATTCCGACATCAAACGCAGCTTGTCCTCGCCAGGAATGCAAGTGGGATGCACCTGGATGAATTCGCCGTTGGCGTAGAAGCAGCCTTGCTGGTAGAGCGCGGATTGCGCCGAGCCCGTACACACAACGGAATTTGTCGACTTGCCGAAGATCGCTCCGTTGCCGCCGGTCGCGATGATAATCGCGTCTGCAGGGAAGGTCCGGACCTCCATGCTGCGCAAGTCCATGGCACAGACGCCGCGGCAGACACGGTTCCCGTCGAGAACCGCAGAAAGGAATTCCCAGTGCTCGTATTTCTTTACTTTGCCTTCGGATTCGTAGCGTCGAACCTGCTCGTCGAGCGCGTAGAGAAGCTGCTGTCCGGTGGTAGCTCCAGCGAACGCCGTGCGGTTATACAATGTCCCACCGAAGCGACGAAAATCGAGCAGACCTTCAGGCGTGCGATTGAAGGGAACACCCATGCGGTCGAGCAGATCGATGATGCCCGGCGCGGCCTCGCACATATCTTTGACCGGAGGCTGGTTCGCCAAAAAATCGCCGCCGTAAACCGTGTCGTCAAAGTGTATCCACGTAGAATCGCCTTCGCCTTTCAGATTTTTGGCCGCATTGATGCCACCCTGCGCGCATACCGAATGAGAACGCTTCACCGGAACAATGGAAAAAAGATCGACGTTCGCGCCCATTTCGGCAATCTTGATGACTGCCGACAATCCGGCCAGGCCGCCACCTATAACGATAATTTTCGGACTTGCTGCCATCTTCACTGCACCGGCTTTCCGTAAGTTGGCGCTTCGGGTTTTGCGGCACGGCTGGATTGCATGGCGGACGTCCCCGGCTCCGCGGGCGATGGCGGGAAGCGAACCCGGAAGGTATACAAACTGACGAGCCCGACCATGCTTATCAACACAAAAAATCCCATGCACACGGCCAGAGACCTCCGCCGCGCCCTTTCACCGGATGTAATTCCCCACTTGGCAGCGAAGAGCCAAATACCGTAGGCCAAGTGCCAGCAAGCGGCGATCAGTCCCACGATATAAAAGGCGAGCAACGCGGGGTTCATCAGTTCGGCCTGCACTTTAGCGAACGAGGCGTTGGGATAAGCATGAAGATCGATTCCGCTAAAACGCATTGTCCACGTATGCCAGACGATATAAACGAATGCGATACCGCCGGTCCAGCGCTGCAGTGTGTACATCCAATTTCCGGTCCAGGGATATTCCGCCGTATTCCCGTCGCCCCGATACCAGATATAAAAGCCGTAAAGCCCGTGGAACGCAATCGGCAGCCAGATTCCGAACAGTTCGAGAAAAAATACCAGGGGAAGATTACCGAGAAAACTTACCTGCCGGGCGTAAGCATCGGGACCGCTGATCGCGGTGGAGTTCGAAATCAGAATATGCTCGAAAAGAAAAGCGCCCACGGGAACGATACCCGAGAGCGAATGCAGGCGGCGCAAAAGAAACGACGTACCTTGTCCCGCGCGCAGAGGCGCCACTCCGGGAGCTGCGCCCGGCGCTACACGGGGAGCAGTAGAACTGGCTGACGCCACGAAAGCTCCTTATGATTTGTGCTCGTTCCTGAGCTCTTGTTTGCTGGTGCGTTCGATGATGGCAAAATAACTTTTTATTATCCGGCGGCAAGAGAAGCGAAGTCAAGAAAGCAATCGAGGATCGTCCTTCCTGTAAACATCGCACCATCTTAGAAAATCACGAAACGCACGACCACGGTGGCTGTATTTGGCTTTTTCTTCCGGCTCTAGCTCCGCGAAAGTTTTCTTGATCAGCGGAAAATAAAACAGCGGATCGTATCCAAAGCCATTCGTGCCCCGCGGGGCGTCAAGGATGGTACCCTCCGCCGTTCCGCGAAATGTAGCCAGCGTCTTGCCGTCACGCGCCGCAGCCAGCACGCAAACAAATCTTCCGGTGCGTTCATCGGGAGCAACGTTTCTCAGTTCGCGCAAAACACGGGCATTGTTAGCTTCGTCGTCGGTGTTGGCATCGGCGTCGTGCGGTTCTTTATTTTGCAAATCAGGCGCGGCGTAGCGCGCGGAATGCACTCCAGGAGCGCCCTTCAAAGCGTCAACCTCCAACCCCGAGTCGTCGGCAACCACCAGTTCTCCGGGAGCATGTTTACCGTAAGCTTCGGCCTTCTTGCGGGCATTGGCTTCGAAGGTAAGGCCATCCTCTACAACCGAGGGCAGAGAAGCGAAGTTAGGAATGCCGGCGATTTCTATTCCGTACCGCAACGCGGCGCCGGCGAAATCGCGCAGCTTGCCCGGGTTGGAAGTAGCAATGAGGATTTTCCGCATGAAGCGCTTCGCCACCGTTTACCGCGGCACGAATTTTAGGGCACACCATGATGCCGTGGAGATGTCCGCAACGAGACCAGCATAAAAACGATGGCCACCATCGAAATCCATGCTCCCACAGTGCGATCCCATGTGCGAACAAAAATAATCTGCACCAGGTTCGTTCCCGCCTCCACGGGGATCAGCATCTCTCCCGTGCCTTCGCGCGTGCCCGGCTGCACGATCCGCCCATTCACCTCCACTCGCCACGCCGGATAATTAAACAGGTGCAAAGTGAGATGATCGGCTGCCGACAGCTCCGCCGTAAATTGTTTCCGTTCCGCACGCCAATCGGAGACGCGGATCGCGGCATGAGCCGGTCCCTCCACTGTCACGCGGCGTGCATCTTTTTTCACGGCGGAAGGATCGGCCCCTGCAGGCGTGTATTCATCTGTGCCTTCATAGCCTGTACCGGTCGCCATATTTTCCCGAATCTCCCGCAGATCGGCACGAGTGTCCCACCAAGGGGGCTGAAAGTGATGCCACGCCAAAGCGACGACGCATAGCATTGCCAGGTACAGCGCCGCTTGCGCGGGCCATTTTTTAATTCCGAAAGCTGTAAACAATGTGAAGGGAATGCCGAGGCATAGCGTCCAGCGCCAGGGAAACTGCATGAAGCGCATCTTCGGAAGAATAGTCCAAAGCGGATTGGACAGGGAGACCATGAACAAAGTACAAATCACGGCCCACGCCGCGAGCACGTACCCGAGCTCGCGATTGTGCCTGAGCCAGCGCCGCGCTGCCCCAGCTGCAACCATTGTCAAAACGATCTCGGCGACAACCACCCAGGAGATGACACGGTTAAAAGCATCATGATCCGCGTCCTCGGTATGGACGAACAGGAAGTTATCCAGCGGACGCGATCCCGCCGATACCGACTGCGCAATGTTCACCCACCGCTGTTCATAGATCGCTGGAAACAAATAGAACGCGGCCAGTGCCGCGCCCAGCACAACGGCAATCGAGCCGATCAGCAGAATGCGGGCGGAGCGCCTCCGCCAGGCGATGACCACAATCAGCAGCGCCAGCGAATAATGAATCATCACCGCGGCGGGCGCGTTCACCAGCCACGAAGCGCCCAAAAGCAGCGCCAACAAAAGGGTCGCGCGCTGGCCCTTTTCATCCCGCAACAAAAGCAACAACAGCAAGGGCAGTAACGACGCAGCCAGTAATTCGGCGAATGCGCTTCGCCAGTAGACGATCACCAGATGATATGGGTTGACAGCGTACAGCGCTGCCGCGAAGGTTGCGTCACGTCGGTCACACCACTGACGCGCCAGCATAAACATGGAGACGCCCGCCGCGACCAGCGCCAGCCAAATGTAAATATCGGAAACGACTACCCAGGGAAAGATTGCGCTGAGTGCCGCTCCCAGAGTCCACGACGCTGGCGGGTAAAAGATGAACCGGGGCTCGCCATAGGCGAAGTGCGCCAGCGCCGCCCAGCGCGGATAGACAACACCTTGTTTCCATTCCGAGAGAACTTCCAGCCAGCTGTAGAGATGGAACTCCACATCGTGGCCGGAAGGCGTTCCGAGAAAGAAGAATGGAAGTTCAACCGCCAGGGCCGCGGCGGCGATAGAAAGCAGCGGCCTCCATGTGAGGTTGACGCGTTGCTCACCGAACTGCACTGCGGGCGACGTGGCGCCGTCCGAGTGCCCGGATTTTTCGATAGTTGCCAGCTTCGCTTACCAGCCTCCGTGCGGAGACACCTATCTCAAGTTGCTGTACATGTTCGCACAACGGCTGGAACGACGCACGAACCACAACGGCAACGAGATAGCCTCTTTCTGGGCGCGCCTCTATTCATCCACATTTCATATTCCTGAAACCATCCCACAATAATCATCAGCTATCGTACTGGCATTGGGGTGGAACAGACCACGGAGACTGAAGCGCCCGAGCCAGACGGGGCCGGGTTCTTCGCCTCTCCGCAAAGCAATCCTGCAGGCCCCCTCCCGCATTCCGCCACCGCCGCTGCCCGGTTGTTCCTGCCCGTGCGCTAAGTCTCGAAAGTTCTCCCGCCACCTGCCACGAGATTAGCGCCGATCTTTTGGAAAAAGTGGGTGTACGGGTGAGAAGCGAGCGAGCTGCCATTGGAAAACACGGAATGGAAAGAGGAGGGAAAACAGACAAAGAGGGAAGAGGGAAGAGGGAAAAGAGACTAAGTAGCGACCGTCTCGCCGGATCGCTGGCGGCGGAGTTCCTCAAGAAAATCATCCTCTTGCATGGTGGTTGCTTGGCGCAACAGTTCAAGCAGGGGATCTTGCAAGTCTTCGTTCTCTGCGAGTTCGTTCCCGGCATCTGGAGCGGATTCGAACTGGCTCAGGTCTGCGGTTAAAGCGCGCGGAGAAACGCTCATTTCGAGCATGGATTCAGGGCAGCCGCGGAGAAAGCTGATCAGGTTGCCGACTTGCGCACGCTGCTCAGGCGTGCGTGAAGGGAATTCCACTCCCATCCCGTAGCCCGGATGCGTAACCTGCACCATTCCTTCCGTGTGCACCGCCATTTCGTTGGTACGAAGGCAAAGGTCCACTAAGGCATGTTCGGGGAAGGGAGAATCGGTTTCCACGTAGCACCCGCCCAGACTCAAGTCAGTCAGCTTGCAATGGGGAACGGTTTCTTCCTCCCCTGCTCTCTGGGTCGAAGCAGCTGCCTGCAGCCACACTTGAAGCTGGGCTTTGATTGATTCGTCCAAGTCCAGGAAGTGTACGCCAGTTTGCCCGTTCGGATTTGCCCAAGCCACCTGCCCGTGAGCATCAATTTCAAGGGACGCGTCGGGCAGTTCGAAGCGGAATTTCAGCAGCGACCCCGAAGCCTGCGGTTCGGCGGTCAAAACGTCCATACCAGTTTCGCTGAGATCCAGCAGAATCCCTTCAAGCTTGCGAGTATCTGGCAGAGTGAGTTCCACCGGAGCCTGCACCGGAACGCGGTAAGCGCACCGGCGTTCGCGATTCAGCAGGGCGGTCACCGCCCGTAGTCCGGCCTTTGCCTTATCTTCGGAGAGGGGCTTATACAGAACGAAATGCGCCCCGCCGCTCAGAATGTCCCGAGCTTTGAGGCGTTCCGCCACTAGTGCCACGGTGACGAGAGGATTTCCGGAGTTCAGCCTGCGCCCTTCCGCAAACACTTCGGCAGCTGCCGTAGCGTCTTCGAAATCGATTATCAGCGCATCGAATTTCTGCTGGCGAATTCGATCAATCGCAGCCGCCAGGTCGCTGAATCGCTCCATCGCGATCCCGGATGCCGGCATCACCCGGCCCAGGATCTCGCAAGCGGTATCGTCTGTGGAAATCAACAGCGCAAGAAGTGTCATAACTGGAATCCCCGCCTCCGCCAGGCGAGTCTATGGCCAACGA
>DATNKA010000217.1:0-4398 GCA_035603655.1 Candidatus Acidiferrales bacterium
CAAAGGTAGGCATCATGATGATGCCGATTGGCCCCATATAAGTGGAGCCGTAATTCAGGCCGCCACTTCTGCGATACACCGGACAAGTGTTCATGCACGCCGCGCAGCGAATGCATTTCAGGGAATGCCAGAAACGCTCCATTCCGAGACGCGCCGATCTTCCGTTATCGACTAGGGTGACGTGCATGGCCGCGCCTTTGCGCGGTCCGCGGAACGTCGAAGTGTACTGGGTGATCGTGTCGCCCGTGGCGCTTCGGGCGAGCAAGCGAATGAAGACCGCCATGCTTTCCGTGGTAGGAATGATCTTTTCGATGCCGACCGAGCATATGTGTAGCTGTGGCGTGTTGGCAGAAAGATCGGCATTCCCCTCGTTGGTCGCCACCACAATCGCTCCGGTTTCCGCAACCACGAAATTAGCACCCGTCATGCCGGCGCGTGCCGTGAGGAAGCCTGGCCGAGTGTTCTCCCGCATCACACCTGCGAGGTAAGCGGTATCTTCATTCTTGGGATCGGACCCATACTTTTCCGAAAACAGGACGGCCACGTCCTTGTTCGTCTTGTGTATCGCCTGACCGATGATGTGGCCTGGAGGCTGATCGTCCAGTTGCTGGATGCGCTCACCGAGGTCCGTCTCTGTGACCCGGATACCTCGCCTCTCGAGGAACGGGCGCAATTCACATTCCTCCGTCAGCATGGACTTAGACTTGACTAACGTGTTCGCTCCTTGTTCGGCAAGGAGGTCATAGACAATTTGGTTGTGCTCGTGAGCATCCCTGGCCCAGTGCACGATCACGCCGTTGGCTGTGGCTCTGGCCTCAAATTGAATCAGGTAGTCGGAGAGGTGCGACAAGGTGTGCTCTTTGATTTCAGATGCTAGTGTCCGGAGGTCCTCCCACTCAGGAACCTGCCGGGCCGCGGCATCGCGCCTCATTCTCATTGCCCAGAGCAGCTTATCGAGCCGTTGCTCGTGGACGGTGTCGGCCAGAAACTCTTCGGCATTCTTCGCTTGGTCGACTGGGTGACCCATAGAGACACTCCATTCAGTATTTCTGCGAGGTGATAGAAGGGAATATCTTGCTTTTGCCTGCGCGCACACCCTTGCAGGTGCATCAGGCAGGACATGTCCGAAAAGACAATGCAGTCCGGTGATGCCTGCTGCATGAAAGCCAGCTTGTCATATCCCATCTCTGCGGAGACGGCCTGCTCGGTCACCGCAAACGTGCCACCGAAGCCACAGCACTCGTCCACGCGCTCAAACTCGACGAACTCAATGCCAGAGACGCCGCTGAGTAGAGCCTTTGGCTTCGAGAAGGCCGGGTCATGCACACGTTCGGACATCGACGCCATATTCAGGCCACGAATCGCAGAGCAACTGGTGTGCAGTGCGACCTTATGCTCGAATGTCGCCCACGGAAATTCTCGGACCTCCAGAACGTCGTGGAGAAGCTCAACCAGGTCGTACGTATTTCGAACCAGATTTTGCTTTTCTGGTGAGTCCGTCCCAGCGGTGAATTTGTTGCGGATATGATGAGTGCAACTGCCGGACGGAGTGACCACGCAATCAAAGGAGCCGAAGACTCTGGCGCAGTGCTCTTCAGTCGCTCGTGCCTCTTCATAGCAGCCGCTATTGGCCATGGGCTGGCCACAGCAAGTCTGTTCCTTCGGGTATATGACGTCGACTCCCAATCTTTCGAGCAACTCGAGAGTGGCGATGCCGACGTGTGGATAGAACATGTCTATGTAACAGGGGACCATAAGCGCGACCGGCATCATCATTTCACCTTATGAATCTCCGATTGCTCGAGCAGGGCCGGAAGCTGGCGGGCGTTCCAGCATGCCACCCCGGAGGTAAGCAAACTCACTGCCATCGGGAGCTACTCGTACCTCAGCCATCGAGCGGCATGAGAGCGCAGACTGAAACCCGGATTTACGCGGCAATCGTCTCGGCATAGACCGAGCAATCAAGTGCGGGCGGGAAACGGCCAGTGTCAATGACCGTGACAGGAAAGCCAACGTCACTAGAATGACGTTGCGGTCCCGATGTTCAGCGCCAGGAGCCAAATCTCTAACTCTAGCCACCCGCAATCGAAACGCGCTCCTCTGCCGGCGGCTCCGTTCCGCTCTTGCTCGCTGCCGCCTGCGAGGTTTTCTCCGGAGCGGAATCAAATCTCATGAGACCCGTGGCTGGAGATACAAAAACCAGCGAATTCGAAAACGTTGCCACGTGACCGGTGTGTCTCCCGTTCTCTACGTCGAATTCTCGCAACTGGAATTGCAGCAGGCCCATATCGATGACATCGCCGGTAACTCCTGAGACCTGCACACGATCGCCGATTTTGATTCCGCGCTTCCCAACCAAAAGGAGAGATCCGAGAGTGGCAAGAATGACGTTTTCGAGTGCGAGCAAAAGTCCGGCGCTCAGAAGCCCAAAGTAGGTTGCGACTGACCTCAAGTCCGAGGCCAGCACGAACACGATGACGACCGTAATAGCAAACAGAGTCAGAAATTGGTGGCTCATACTGATGAACCGTCGCCGATTGGGATCGTGAACACGCCGCAGCGTGAACCGGCGCGAAAGCTGGCCGATTACGAGTATCAGAGCTATGATCGCCGAGACGACGATCAGGCGGATCATTAGTTGTTTCCACGCCTGCCTGTACTGGCCCGCCACTGCCATTCGCCACGGCAGCATATGTGATTTGTACTCCGCAAGCAGGACTTTTTGCTTATCGAGCGCGACGATGACCGGAGATAACTCCTTGATGTCGACGACGAGGGCATCGAGGTGTGATCTTTGTTCTCGCAACAATTGAAGATCGCTGGTCTGCGGATTGCTTATGGCCACACTCTGAATGAGGTGAGTGATGAAACCAGCCAGTGGGATTCGCAGATTATTCGCGGATAGCGTCAAGTTATCAGTGAGGCTTATCTTTTCGTCAACCACGTGAAACTTATGCTTCATCGCTGAGACGTCCGACACCAATCCGAGGATGCCGGCATCACGGCCAGCCGTTCTGGAAGCTGCTTCTCCTAGGGGCGCTGTCGCCGAGGAAACTGAGGGGCCCGTCACTTCCGGTATCGATTGCGCCAGGTCGTCGATGGTGGAATCCAAATGTCTGCTGTGGGCTTGTCCTTCACCGGGAGTCTGAACAAACTCGACTAGATCATTGAGGCCGTGCGCGACTGCGTCCAGGAGTTGCAATCGAGTTTGAGCGTCTTCCTCAGCCGCTTTCAATTTCCTGCGATCGGCTCCCTTGGCTCGGTTCAGTTTTTCGTCGAGGTTCTTGATCGCCTCGATTGCTTGCTGGCTTAAGTGATCATTTCGGTTCTTTAATTCGATAAAGTGCGCAAGGTCAGCAGGAGGAGGATTTGAGGAGGTGGGCCGGCCATGCGAAGAAACGGTGCTCGTTTCCAGCTGGGCATCTGCTTTGGCGAACTCGAACGAGAGCTTCACAATCTGCCGTTCGATCGCTTGATTGTCATCGAGAAACATCAAGTCGGCCGGTTCGTTCGCAACTTGCCGTTCGGTGTACACATGGCGATACCAGTTCACCGATTGAAGGAGGTAGCCGATGACTTCTGAGTTCGAGGGAAGCTGATATGCATTTGGCTGGGTGTTGGCGGAGAGCCGGCCGGCGATCGCAGCTGCGACAATCGCGCAACCGGCAGCTACCTGCGCACCGTGCTTCAATTTTCTTGTCATTCCTCGACGACGCCTGACAACCCACAGGCCCTTGCAACCACCCGCGCGTTCAGGCACGGGGTCGGCTGAGGCAACCACACCTGCACTTTACTTCACCGCATCCGCCGTTTTCGTGGCCGCTTTCTTAGTGTCCTTAGCAGCATCTTCCGTGCCCTTTCCGATCTCCTTGCCCGTCTGTTTTGACGCGCTTTTAGTGTCTTTGAGCGCGTCAGTGGCGGCTTTGTCAGTGCCATGGGCCACGGCTTTTGTGGCTGACTTCGTGCCCCTTACAACGTCCTTAGCGGCTGTCTCTGTAGCCTTGCCCGCGTCTTTCGCTCCCTTGCCAACGTCGCTGGCAACATCCTGCGCGAATCCGAGTGCCCCGAACCCGATGATAAAAACCAGAACCAGTGATCTTGCCTTCATGCCCACATTCCTCCTTATTCTCTTTTATCCTGTTTTCGTGCAAGGACCGTCGTGGCGGATTCAGCGCCATCTAGCGCGTCATTCACTTTGACAGAAGCGTCATTGCTCGTGACATCAGAGCGACCATCGCTTCCCAACTCTCATACCGGTCAACGTACGGTGTCCACGTGCTATGTAAAGCACTTGTCTTGCCAACCGCCAGGAGAATCTCGCCCGCGCTCAATTCCCAGGAGAAAAATACGATCGCAATGCGCCGCCTCATCGGGGTGATGATTGTGGAAGGCTGCATG
>DATNKA010000218.1:0-23740 GCA_035603655.1 Candidatus Acidiferrales bacterium
CAAGAAACGGCTTTCAAGGCGGGTGAAGTCTACTCTCGCCAAGGCGATCCCGCCGATTTCATGTATGTGATTCTTGAAGGCCACCTTCAAGGACGCGGCGAGCTTGCGGGCGACATCATTACCTTTACTCTGGACCCCGGCGACGTTACCGGCGTGCTGCCGTTTTCGAGGATGAAGCAATTTACCATGAGCCAGCGCGCGGAGACTGACAGCCGCGCCCTACGATTTCCTGCCTCGCTCTTTCCGGACCTTGTCCAGAAGATGCCTGAGCTCACCAAGCGCCTCGTGGGCTTGATGTCAGACCGGATTCGTGAAGTCACGCGCCTTGAACAACAGCGAGACCGGTTGGCTTCTTTGGGAAAGCTTTCGGCGGGGCTGGCGCATGAACTTAACAATCCAGCTTCGGCTGCGAAGCGCGCCGCCAGTCAACTGCGCCACATTCTAAAGAAAATCAGGGATGCGAGTCTTGAGCTGGGCAAGCAAGATCTCTCGCCGGCCCAGAAACTGGAAATTGAAAAACTGGAAGCTTCGTTTACACAACAGGATGTGGTCCCCCCGGACGCACTGACCATGAGCGACCTGGAAGAGCAGATCGATTCTTTGTTGCGCAGTCATGGACAGAACGACTTGTGGTTACTGGCGGCGGGGCTTGCGCGACGAAACATCAAGCCGGAAGTGGTCGAATCGTTATTCGCGAGCCTCAATGGGGACACGGCTCGGGCCGCTTTGGTCAGGATCGCCGCTTCGGTGGAGGTCGCGAGTCTGTTACACGAAATCGAGAGCAGCACATCGCGGATATCGGATCTGGTGGGCGCAATCAAGGAATACACCTACATGGACCAGTCGCCGGTCCAAAACGTTGATGTTGTAAAGAGCCTCGAAACCACGCTTACGATCTTGAATCACAAGCTGAAAAAAGGTGTGGTAGTGCAGCGCGATTACCAAAGCGTTCCCCTTCTCGTAAATTCGTTTGGAAGCGAACTAAATCAGGTGTGGACCAACATTATCGATAACGCAATTGATGCGATGCGCGGAAAAGGCGAGCTTCGCATCCGAACCTATCGCGACGACGGTTGCGTGGTAGTCGATATTGGCGATAACGGTCCAGGAATACCCAGTGAGGTGGAACCCCACATCTTTGAGCCTTTCTTCACCACCAAAGGAGTTGGGGAAGGCACGGGCCTCGGCCTGGATACTGTGCAGCGAATTGTAAAGAAGCACCGGGGAAACATTCAGGTCAGTTCCACACCCGGTGACACACGTTTTAAAGTCTGGCTGCCCTTAGTGGAGTCCCCGTCGTAGTGTGCTTCGGAAGTCGCATAAACTGGTCGTGAATGGTTCGGCAGGGTAACCAAAAGTAAACTGAAGTTTACCCAACAGGAGGAGCGAGATGAATGTTTGAAAGCATTCTCTGCGAAGTGACCGAATACGAGCCGGATGTTCTTGAGCCCTTGATTGGGCTGGCGGTCGAAATTGCCCGCGAGGGTCGAGAGGGAAGGCGGGTTGGCACGCTATTTACTCTGGGTGATGAGGAAGCCGTGCTCGCCAGATCCAGACCGTTGATTCTGGATCCATTGTTAGGGCATCCTGAGTCTTCACGCCATGTCACCAATCTCAATCTTCGCGGAACCATTAAGGAGTTGGCGCAGCTCGATGGTGGGTTCGTGGTGAGTCACGACGGAATCGTCCTGTCCGCGTGCCGCTATCTCGACGCGGTGGCCGCACAAGTGGATGTTCCGCTCGGACTCGGCAGTCGTCACATTGCCGCCGCCAACATGAGTGCTGTGACCAAAGCCGTTGGCATTGTAGTTTCTGAGAGCTCGGTGGTGCGGCTTTTCTGCCATGGACATCTGGTCGGAGAAATCATTCCCGAGCTCTGGATGATGGATCACGCCCACCTTCGTGGTACGGTGAAGAGGGAGCAAGTCGGCGAGTTAACGGTGCTGACGTCAAGTTCGCGCCACACCTCTCCGGCGGAGTAAGGGCGACCAGCTCCTGAGCACTGACGTAGGGAACGAACCATGACAACGCTGCAGGAATTCAGATGTGAAGTCTGTGGAACCGTGACCAATACACCCATGCACTGGTTCGTGATTCGATGTGGGGATTCCGAGCTTACTGTGCACCGGTGGAGTTCCGAGGCTGCCGCAGCGGCCGGTGCCCGGCATTACTGCGGCGAAGCCCATGCCGAGATATACATCAGCCGCTGGTTTGACTCAGTGTGTGCACCGCCGAAGCCAACTTTCAAGTAGTGCCTCGCCGTTTACCGACTCGTCGCAACTCCTCGCAGGCTTAAATCGCCGGTCGCAGGCCTGACTCCGCTGCATCACCGAGGTGTAAACCACCTCGTATTGGCGAATTCCAAACGGGGCCACCGCGGTAATGTCCAAATCCCTTCAACTTTCCAGTGAAACGTCATTCCCGTGCCGGAGTCTATCGGGAATGATCCCCTGAGTGATCAATGTTTCTTGGGGTTGGGATGTCGATTTGAACATTTGCCATTCGATCTAGCAATGAAGGAACACGAATGAAATACGTGCTGCTGACAGGCGCCGATGAGCACGTCTACCGGGCAAAGCGGCTTTGTTTCAGCCGCGGCGCAAGACGAATTCGGGACGTAACTAAATCAAAGGGAGAATCGACAATGATGACGATCACAGCGGAACCGAGCAGCGGCCAGGCGCGCGCGAACCGACCGATCCCGACGTACGCACTCTGGATCGTTCAAGGATTACTCACGTTACTTTTTCTGTTCACTGGTGGAATGAAGCTGATCGTGCCACTCGATGTACGTCTGTGGTTGGCATGTTTCCAACCAGCACGAAACCAGCCTTTAACACCGCCAGCCCCGTGCTCAGCCCCGATCCTGCGGGAGCCTGGAAGAACAAAGTCTGTTGGCCGGCGCGAAAGTCTACGATCGTGGTTCCGGTGCCCTGAAGATTCTGGTTGTTGTTGTAGTTGGAGACCAGGATATCGCCGGCGTCGAGCAGCCCGCCCTTAGGGAAGCTGGGAGGCACAAAGGCCACTCCGTAGGGATTTACGTCGCCGTTAGTGGGTACGGTCGAAAGAACCTGTGGAGTTCCCAGCGAATTCAAGATAGAGCTCGCCGGAGCTTGCGCGTTCGAGTTTACAGCAGTGAAAGCTACGATCAGGCCGAGCAGGAACATCCAGGTTCGGCAAAATGCGCTTTTCGAGTTCAGGTTGCTGGTGTTCGCACGGCTGTAAACCGCGCCAGTGATAAGATCGGTTTTCATTTTCGTACTCCTTGGGTCGCGCACATGGCGCTTTGATTTCGCGGGTAACTTCTTCCGCCACTGATAAAGGCGACGTTCAACGTAGATTTCCCTCACCAATCAGAAAAATATCTGTAGGTGCGCATCAAGCGGCAGGAGCATCGCCCACCGAGCTCGGTCATTTCCGGTTTTGTAACAAGCATCTGCTGCGGGTTGCCATCCATATGTTGTGGGGTATAATGCTCCCACGCAAAAGCGCCGGGCCGTTGGCTTTGAGGCGCTGGGCTCCGAGAGCAAGAGCTGGCGATGTGAGCGCGCTTCCGCGAAACCTTCCGAATCAAAAGAGGAGACAGACATGGATGCGTCTCCGGATCGTCAGGCAGTTACGCAGTTGCTCCGGCAATGGAGCAGCGGCAACAAACAGGCCTTGGACGAGCTGCTGCCCGTCGTGTATGACCAGCTCCGCAAGCTGGCCTCAAATTGCCTGCGGGCCGAACGCCCGGACCACACACTGCGGGCAACGGCGCTGGTTCACGAAGCGTATGTGCGCCTGGTCGATTCCAACGTGGAGTGGCAAGACCGGGTACATTTCTTTGCGGTGTCGGCCCGAATGCTGCGACGAATTTTGGTCGATCATGCCAAGTCCAACAATCGGCAGAAGCGCGGTGGTGAGTTCCAGAAGATTCCGCTTGATGAAGCAGTGCTCTTCGGACCTGAGAGCGACCAAGGGATTGTTGAACTTGACGAGGCGTTGAAGCGCCTGGCGGCGCAGGATCAGCGTAAGAGCGAGTTGATCGAATTGCTTTTCTTCGGCGGACTTACCTATGACGAGGCAGCCGCTGCGCTGAGGATTTCTCCGGCCACGGTGCATCGCGAACTCACGTTCGCCAAGGCCTGGCTCTATCGCGAACTTGGTCGAGGGACGGCGTAAGTTTCAATGGCATGGCTCCCCCTGCTCTGAGAACGTACTCAAGGCATACCAGAAGGATCGCAAAGTGATGGCTTCCTCGTCTGATCGATGGCAGCGGCTTGAGGCTTTATTTTATGAGGCTCTCGAATTGAAGCCGGAGGCGCGTTCCGACTTCCTCGAACAAAATTGCGCGAGTGACGGGGAGCTACGAAAAGAAGTAGAGGCCCTTCTGGCTTCCGCAGAGAAACCGATGGACCTCCTGCATCGGCCGGTGTTCGAAGCAGCTCATCAAATGATGACGGAAGGCCACCCCAAAGTTATTGCTCCCGGCGCTCAATTGGCGCATTACAAAATAATTTCCATGCTCGGAGCTGGCGGCATGGGCGAGGTTTACCTGGCCGAGGACATGCGACTCAGACGCAAGGTCGGGCTCAAAATGCTTGCGCCAGAAATCACTCGCGATGAGCGTGGTTTGCGTCGTTTTGAACACGAAGCACATGCGGCATCGGCTCTGAATCACCCGAACATTCTTACAATTTACGAATTCGGGCAGGCGGATGGAGTGCATTTTATTGCTTCCGAATTTGTCGAAGGGGTGACCCTTCGCCAGAAGATGGCGGTCGGCAGAGTTGATTCGAATACTGCGGTTGATATTGCGATACAGATTGCCAGCGCGCTGTCTGCGGCGCATGCCTGTGAAATTGTTCATCGCGACATCAAACCGGACAATGTGATTGTCCGGACGGACGGAATTGTTAAAGTGCTCGATTTTGGAATCGCCAAGTTGGGCCAGAGGCGGGTGGAAGGGACGATTCATCGAGGTGGGTTGACCGCCACATCCTCGATCAGCGAGCCGGGAACGGTGATGGGCACCGCCAAATATATGTCCCCGGAACAAGCTCGAGGAATTGCGGTCGACGCGCGCAGCGATATTTTTAGCCTGGGATCGGTGATCTACGAGCTGGTCACGGGAAGAGCGGCATTTGTAGGCGAAACCACAAGCGATGTCATCGCCGAAATCCTCAAAGCAGAACCTCCGCCACCGGTAGAGTTTGCTCCGGAGTTACCTCCTGAAATTGAGCGCATCATCGCCAGAGCGCTGCGCAAGGACCGTTCTACGCGATATCAGACGGTCAAAGACTTGCTGATTGACCTCCAGGATTTCAAGAAGGAGGCGGAGTTTCAATCAAAGCTACAAGGACAGGGGACAGCTCGGTCTGAACGGGCGACGAGGGGGTCGGGTCGTAGAACACCGGGGCGAGGTGTGTTTCCAGATCTCGCGCCAGATCAGGAGTCTGGGCGCGGGCTTTGGCTGAGGGGACTGGGGGCGGCGTTGTTGGTTGCGGTGGTTGGAATCATGGGCTACATCTACTCCAGGAAATCGACTGCCTCGCCTACAGGAGCTGGCCCCCGCAGCTTGGCAGTTCTGCCATTCCGAAATCTCAAACAGGATCCTGGGACGGATTTCCTTGGATTCTCCCTGGCGGATGAGATCATTACCAAGCTTGGATATGTCAACGCTCTTACAATTCGACCCTCGTCCTCCGTCGACAAATATCGCAATCAGATCATCGATCCCCGGAAGGTTGCGGCCGATTTGAACGTTGACACGCTGCTCACGGGCAGCTTCATAAAAGATGGCGATGATCTCAGGATCACCGCTCAACTGATCGATGTGAAACCGGACAAGATTCTGTGGCGGGAATCTATCGATCTGAAGTACGACAAGTTGTTGACGGTTCAGGACCGAGTGGCCCAGCGAATCATCAAAGGCCTGGAGCTAAACCTGTCGCCCACCGAAACTGCGAACCTGAAGCCCGAGAAACCGATCAGCACCGTCGCTTACGAGTACTACTTGCGCGGAATCGACCTCTACTCGCTGAATGAGTTTGCTGCAGCGATCGAAATGCTGGAGAAGTCCACCTCAACTGAGCCGAAATATGCGCCCGGGTGGGCGCACCTGGGAAGAGCTTACACGACCGAGGCGTCGCTTCAGTTTGGCGGAAGAGAGGACTACGGCAAAGCCCAGGCCGCCTATGAGAAAGCGATCGCATTAAACCCGTCATTGGTTGAGCCTCGAATTTACATGGCCAACCTACTCACCGACACTGGCAGAGTGGAACAGGCGGTACCGTTATTGAGATCGGTTCTACAGGACAGCCCGAATAACCCGGAGGCGCACTGGGAACTCGGCTATGCCTACCGTTTCGGCGGAATGCTAGAGGAATCGGTGGCGGAATGCGAAAAAGCACGCCAGAATAATCCTCAAGTCAAGATTAACAGCTCTGCCATGAATAGCTATCTTTACCTGGGCGATTACGAGAAGTTCCTGCAGAGCCTGCCGGTGAACGACTCGGTTTACATCCTTTTCTACCGTGGTTTTGGCGAGTACCATGTGAACCATCGTGAGCAGGCCGCCGAGGACTTTGATCGCGCTTTTAAACGAGACCCTTCGTTGCTCCCTGCAACTGTAGGAGAAGCGCTGAGTCACTCGATCAGACATGATAATGCCGGGGGTTTGAAGCTCCTGGGGCAAACAGAAATCAAGATTGAGGAGCGCGGCGTAAGCGACGCGGAGGGTATTTACAAAGTTGCCCAAGCCTATGCCGTGTTGGGGGACAAGGCGTCTGCCCTTCACATGCTGAGTCATAGTATTGGGGGTGGATTTTTTTGTTATCCCTACTTTGCACGTGATCCTCTGCTGCAGAGTCTTCGCGAGGAACCGCAATTTAAGACCCTTATGCACCAGGCCCTTCGCCGGCATGAGCAGTTCAAGACCGCGTTCTTTTGACGACCTGTTGAAACGTTCGACTGCAATGTCTGTGCGCGTCCATGATTGAGCACAAGGGTCGAAGGTGGGCAGCGTAATTGGAATAAACCAGGCAGGAACCTTCCGGACCAACAAAGTTCCGCTGCAAAGATAGGGATTACCCGACCGAATCCAAAGGTCCGTTGTTCTGAATATGGGTGCGAGAGCATGCGCGCTCTCATCAGAACCGAGAGACGCGACGTCAAACTGCCTGCTAATGCAACGCCATGACGACGGAAAGTTTAGAAGCAACTTCTTTAATCCGCCGCCATGCCCTGCGCCTCTTGCTCGAATTGTGGGGGCTGGGCCAGGCGTCCTTCGGGTCCTGCCTGCCCTCGTAGTTCCACTTCAAGTGCAGCCAGCTGGGCCTCGATGTCGTCAGCTACTTTGCGCTTGCGGATGACGTCCTCGCGGTAGCGCCGCAAGAAGTAATCGATGGTCTCAACCCGAATCCGGATCGATCCTGACGGTTTATTTTCGTCCAGATCCTTGAAGCAGAAATACGGTGTGCCAGACTGCTCGATGATGCCTTCGACCACGCCATAGATAGGCGCGTCGTGGCCGCATTTGAAGCTGGAAATTTCGAGCGCCACCAGGTTCGGATGCCGTGCCGTAAATTTTGCCGCCCAGACTTTGTGGTTCGTACTGCATGAGTAGGAGTTTTTCCAGGCGTCCGTGATATCCAGTGGATGGGTGATAATTCCGGCGCGAACCTCTTCTCCGAAGAGACGCTCAAGCATGTCTTCATCCAGCGGCAGAGTGTTTTGCGAGAAGATGGGATACCCCAACTTCTGGAACTCTTCCATGATTTCGTGATTCAGGCCGGGGTCGTGGTGGTACGGCCTGCCCAGCATTACAATTCCGATGCGGTCTTCACGTTCCAATTGATCGAGTACTTGGCGGGCGCGCTTGCGGATGCTCGCCTCATAATCTTCCAGCGCCTTGTAGCCCACTTCAACCGCACGGTCGTTCTCCTCTTGTGACAGGCCCATGATGGGTTGCCACGCCTGCAGCATTTGGTGCGCAAACAATTTGCGGTCGGCAAAATTCAGAACCGGATCCAGGTACTTCACGTTGTGCTCGGCGAACACATCGTTCTCTTTAGTGAATGCAGCTTTCACCGTTTCGGGAGTTGCAGTCACCGTGGGACACGCGTTTGTGCCCACGATTTTCACTAACGGAGAAGTCAGCACATCGTACATGGGGAAGAAGATCACATTCAGCGGCTTCTTTCGGTGCTTTTCCTGGATCAGGTTGTAGACGTGCGAAATCCCGATTTTGGCGGGGAAACAGGGATCGATAGCGCCTCGGCTCGCGCCGGCACGATACAGATCGGAACTGGTGTAGTCGGAGTAAACAATGTTTTCTGGCTGCACACCCAGACTTTCAAGGTACCCGTTGAACAGTGGCGCGTACGTGTAGATGTTCAGCACGCGCGGAATGCCAACGCGAAGTTTCTTTCGATTCTCCATGAGCGGAGTGCGTTCTTTGCCCGCCTTATTCCAGAATTTCGTCACCGGAATCGGGTCAGCAACGCTCTTGGCATTGATGGGGCGGAAGACTTCCCGGGCAGCGAAATCCACGAAGTTCGGATACTTATCCTTGATTTCGTCGATTCCCGCCTTGATGTCCTTCATATCATTGATATCTTCGACCAGACCCTTCTCGCAGGTAGCAATAATGAGGCGTTGTTCCCCGTGCATCAGCGGAACCTTGGTGACTTTTTGAATTGGCACGAAAGCCAAGTCATCCTTGGGGACAGTACGAATGTCGATAAACGTCCGCAGACAGTTGTTCTTGCAGAAATTGCAACGCGTGCTCTCGTTGCGCGTCGTACGGTATTCGATTTTGCGAACCGCCTCCAGGCCGACGAACGATGTTTGTAACCCGTTGCGCCACAAACGAAGAGACTCAACTGCCGCGCCGATCGCGCCCGATTCGCCGCAGAATTCGTGAACAATGATTTCCGGTTTCTTGCCTGCAGCACGGAAGCTGTTGTGGATAAAGTCTACTTCCGCTTTCACCACTGCCATATTGTATTGCGTGCCACCTTGCAGTACGAAACGAGTTCCCAACGCCGCGAGGTTGGGGATGCTGGCTACGTAAAGGAACACATTCTTGGGAAGCACTGCGGCCAGGCCTGCGAGAATTTCCTCCGCCCGCCAGCCTTGACGCTGGAAATTCACGATGTCCGATTGCATGAACACGGCGCAGCCATATCCGAAAACCGGCATCGACTTTGCGGAGAAAGCGAGATCGGCATACTTTTCAACGCCCAGTCCAAATCCTTCCGCCGTTGATTGCAGAAAATATCCGTTGCCCGCGGAGCACTGGGTGTTGAGTTTGAAGTCTTTGACGCGACCGTTGTGCAGAATAATGATTTTGATATCCTGCCCGCCGACGTCGACGATGACGTGCGGATCCTCATAAAACTTCAACGCCGATTCCGTGTGAGCCACGGTCTCGACCAGCCCTACATCTGCGTGTAACACGTCTTTGAGAATATCTTTCGCGTAGCCCGTAGTGGCGACTCCCAGGACTTCCAGCTTCGCCTTCTGAGCTTCCACCTGACCTCGCAGGTTCTCAAACATTTCAATCGTGTCTTGAATCGGGTTTCCGTTCGAGAGCTGGTAAGCCTTGCAAAGGATGTCGCCCTTTTCATCGAGCAGCACGGCCTTGGTCGAAGTCGAACCGCCGTCGATCCCGATGAACCCAGCAACCGTACGGTTCGCGGTGAAGGTTGCGGGCGTGAAGTTCTTACGTCGATAGGAAACCTTGAAGTCATCAAGTTCCGTATTGCTGGTGGTCAGACCTTTGGCGCCCGACTTGGCCTTCTCTTCTTGCCGTCCGTATTCGATGTAGTGAACCAGCTTTTCGTAGCCCTGGTAGCATCCGACGGAGTCTTCCTCGCTCTTACCGAATTCAATGGCGCCCAGGGCGGCGAAGTACTGCGCGTTTTGAGGAACCTTAATAAGATCCTCCGGCTTTGCGCCGTCGGGGATGCCAACCTTACGCTCCTGCCACATGCGGGGAATGTTCGCTTGCCAGGCTTCCCGCATCCCGCGAATAAAACTGTTTGGGCCACCGAGCAGTAGTACGTGAGGCCGCAGAGTGTGGCCGCGAGTGAGCACGCTCAAGTTTTGCAAAACGATCGCTTCAAACAACGACGCCATCAATTCATCAGTCGGGGTGCCCACCTTTTGCAGACTGTTGATATCGGTCTCAGCGAAGACCCCGCATTTTCCGGCGACTTTGTGCAGCTTGATACCGTGATACTTCTGCTCGCAGAGTTCCAGCGCTGGAATCTTCAGTTTGGCATTGATCTTGTCGATGACCGCACCAGTGCCGCCCGCGCACTTATCGTTCATGGATGGAATTTTCTTCTTGCGGCCGGTTTCCTCGTCGTCCTTGAACACAATGATCTTGGCATCCTGACCGCCGAGCTCAATCACCGAATAGACCTCGGGATGCATCTTCTCCACGGCGAGTGAAACCGCAGTGACCTCCTGCACGAACTTGGCGCCGATTTGATCGACGATCCCACCGCCGCCAGAGCCCGTCATAAACATGCGCGTGTTACGGCTGTTGATGCCGACCTCTTTCTCCATGCGACGCAAGAACTCAAGGGTTTTTTCCGGCTGCTTAGTTTCGTGGCGCTGGTAATCTTGCCACAAAACCTCATCGGTCTCGGCATCCACGATCGTTGCTTTCACTGTGGTAGAGCCCACATCGAGTCCCACCATAAATCGTGTGTGATGGTCGTGAGGTTTTTGCGCGGGAGCGGGAGCTATGCTAAAGAGCTGCGGCTTTTTGTCGTGGTCCAGATTGTCGTGCATCACATCTCCGATAACTTGCCAGAAGGCGGTTGAGACACTTTCATGAATGATGCCGCCATCTCTCGTCGATACATAATCGCCGCGAGATGGCGGTGTTCTTGCTTCTTCACGTTCTTACGCGGCCTTCGGCATCGCGATCCCAGGGACACGCGCTCGCTTCCACAACCGCGTGCTCTTATCCATGCGATCGTTTACATGCAAAATGAATTGCGCTGCCGTTCCCGCCACCCCTTCGCGATGAGGAACGTGGTAAAACGGCCGACGCAGTTCAGGATGTTCGGCGATGTATTCCCGAATTTCGTCCAGACTCTTCCCGGTTGATTTCAGGCATTGTTCGAACTCGGTCTTGGCCTTCACTTTGGCCTCCCCGAGGGCCATTTGTACGCGGCTGTGAGCGTTCACCTCGCCTTCGCCGGAAGTTTCGACGGGCAGGAAAATCATGTCTTTAAATTTGTTAACGACTGCCGACTGCACACCATCCGACTGCGAAGACGGCATGCAGCCAAAGGGCTTCAGCGCCAACACCATGTGGCAAAGCTTGTGCACAGTGTAATAAACGTTCTTGCCTACTTCCAGGTGTCCCTCGCCGCCTCGTGCAAACTGGTTGTAGAAGGGGTGGGCCATTTCGGCGAGGTCGGTCTGCGGCACCAAGTGATGCGTAATGCCGCCCATGTTCTTGATCGTGCGATGATAGAAGTACTTCCAAGCCCCCTCACCGAAGCCAATGCCCCATAGTTTCTTGTGCAAGCCGATGTAGTTCGCGAAATTCTTCTTCAGCTCATACCATTCCGGATTGCGGTGCGGACGGTTCACTGGCCACTTCGCGATGGCGTGTGCCTTGGCCTGATACATCAGATACGCCACCCAGGTGGCAATCGGTTCCACGATCACCTGAGCTCCTTCGCGTTCGAGAAAATCGAACATGTGGAAATTACCATCGCCCTCGGTGATCTGCGCCCAAAACTCGCCTGTGATCTTCACGACCGGTTTGACTTTGGTGCGGTCTACTTCGATGCGGTCCATTCGCTCGCGAGCGGTGTGTAGAGCATTCAGATAATCTTTGCCCCACATGTGCTCGTGCATCTTGCCAAAAACATTCGCCGTGTTTCTCAAAATCTTGTTGCTCTTGAATTTCGGCTTGAGCCAATTTGGTGCGCACTGCTCAATTTCAAACGAGTCACGATTCCTGAGATCTTCGCAAAGCCCGTCGACCATTTCGCGGAACACACGATCGGTCTCGCCCTTATTGGCTTCGAAGGGCCGGATCTGATAGATCAAGTCATTGATTACGTCGCCCAGATGCATCGCGTTCAGCATCCCAAATCCGAAGTCGACCGTGAATTTGAGTCCGGGTTCGCCGGAAGCGGCTTTAATTCCGTCGCTATCTTTGAACAGCAGAACGCGGAAGCCGTCGAAGCCGGCATTTTTCAATGCGAAACGATATTCGGCTTCGTACATCCCGAAGCGGCAAGGACCGCAGGAGCCGGCGGTAAAAAAGACAAAATTGTTGAGAATCTTGTCCCGCGACAGCCCTTCCTTCTCAAGAAATTGTAAGTACTGCACCAGATTGCCAACCGTGAAATAGGTCGGATTACATTGCCCGTTATTGCCAAATTCCTTGCCGGTTTGGAAGGCCGCCACATTGGGTACGGGTAACTTCTCGCATCGATACCCACAGCCCTGGAACACAGCACGGATCAGATCCTCGTGCTTCCAGGTAAAGCCGCCAAACAAAATCGTGACACGATCCCGCTCTTCGGCGGTAAACGCCCGCTCAACCGGACGATGAAAATGTGTGGGCTGGTCCAGACCAGCGATCTTGCGCAGCCTGCTGCGTTCAGCCTCCAACCGCTGCTTGATTTCTTGATCATTGTCGATTTGCACGAGATTAGTTGCCATTATCTTTCCTCCGGCATATGCGGTGTTTTGAATCTTTTGAGAAAGGTTCGGAAGTGAACTGCCACGCTGCGGCAGAAGTCGAATAAGAAGCAGAGGGTGAAGAAACGGAAGAAGGGCGCACACTTAAAGTGCGTGGGTGATTACATCGGAAGCTGCGCCGCAAAACCACCAAGAAACTCCTACAGCGTGCAATAAGGAGGTTCCATGTTTACGCCAAGAGACTTTCAGCTACGAATCTCAAGGCGCCGGACAAATCAAAAACACTTCCTGCTCTCCCGCTTTCGCAATCGGGAGACGCCCCGGTTTTGCAAAACTCGAATAAGACCGGCACAGTTACCAGAAGCTGGCGCTCACGAGCGGGAACTGTGCGCGGCTGTTTTGAGCAATCGCTCAACGACCCTTAAACTCTTTTTAGCAGAAACCTGAGTTGAGTTCAAGTCAGGAACAAACCGCATCAAGCAGTTTCTCAAGTTGAGCCAATCAGGAATTCGGGGCCCGTGAAGGGCCAACCGCGAAGCGTTAAGCTAGACTCCTGCAGATACCTCGAATGTAAAGTTTCCTATGAATACTCCAAGACTTGCTGGCGTTGAAGCCTGCGTGTTCGACGCGTACGGTACCTTGTTTGACGTTAACAGCGCCGCCCGCACCGCTCAAAATTCGCTCGGAGACAGATGGCAGCCGCTCGCCGAGTTGTGGCGCGCGAAGCAACTGCAGTACACCTGGCTGCGAGGTCTGACGGGGCATCACAAAGATTTCTGGCAAGTGACGGGCGATGCCCTCGACTTCGCGATGTCGACGATGCATGTCGAAGACTCCGCACTGCGCTCCCAGCTTATGAATCTGTACCTGGTTCTGAGCGCCTACCCGGAAGTTCCTGATGTTTTGATGAGGCTGAAAACTGCGGAGATGAAAGTCGCTGTTCTCTCGAATGGAACGCCCGCTATGCTCGCGGCTGCAGCCGCGAATGCCGGCATCGCCGACTTGCTCGATGCGGTGTTGTCTGTGGAGGAAGTGAAAGTTTACAAGCCCCATCCTTCCGTCTACCGGTTAGCGTGCGAGCGCCTCAAAGTTCCAACGGGGAAAGTTTGCTTTGTGTCCTCGAATGGCTGGGATGCTTACTCCGCCAAGTCCTTTGGCTTTCGCGTCCTGTGGTGCAACCGTTCAGGTCAATGCCCGGAGGGAATACCCGAGACGCCGGACGCGGAGATCGCTACGCTCGCCGCGCTGCCAGACCTCGTTTTGGGCTGAACGTTCTAGGCTGAACCGGAAAGCCAGGCGTCGCGGCTTCGCTCCATCGCTTCGTCGCCTGCCGAGCGAGAGGCGCGAACTCTCCGACGGAGTCGATGTCTGGTGAGCCGGTGAGCCCGCATTTTCGTTCGTCGAGTCTTCGCTCCAGGCAATCGAAATCGCGACATCGGCTGCTTGGGTTGAATTTGATGTTAGATTTCAGATTTCTACGGTGACCGCGCGCGACCCGGGACGCGACAATCTTTTACGGCACCACCACCTCGACTCGATTTGAATAAGCACTCTCTTTCCCACTCGAGTTCACCGCAGTGGTTGCATAAAAGTAAGTACTACCGCCGACTATAGTGACGTCCCGATAGGTGGTGTCTGGATCAAGGCTCGCATTGATCTTGTTGTAGCGACCCGTCCGCGAAGTGCTCCGGTAAACGTTGTAACCCGTCACCTCCGAAGTGCTCGCGATCCAGGAAAGAGTGACATAGGGCGCGGTACCCGTTCCTGTCAACGGCTCCGACCCTGGGGAATTCGCGGCATTGCTCGCCAACAATAGCTTAGCGGACTTGTTCCCGTCGTTCTGCGGAGTGAACTTAACGTTGAGCGACAATTCCTCCCCCTCCGGGATGGTCAAGGGGAACGCAACGCCGGGTACCGCAAACTGTGAACTGCTGCTGGATAATGACGAGATGGTGACCCTTCCACCGCTGGCGCGCAGCCCAAGCGTCAGTGTCTCGGTAGTGCCCACACTCACGTTGCCAAAGCTGAGTGTCCCCGGGATCATCGCCAGATGTGGCCTGCTCGCGCTGGTGCCCGTGCCTGTAAGTGGTACGCGCAGGGCCGCACCGGAGATCGACAAGCTTCCATCGCTCAAACCGTCCACTTCGGGTTTGAATGCGGCGTTCAACCTTACTCTTTGCCCGGCGGCCAGGGTTAAAGGAAACTTTGCCCCGCTCACCGAGAACGCTCTGCCCGTAATTTGCACGCTCTTTAAGGTAACGCGCCAGGGGTGGGTATTTATCAGCGCGACCGGCAACGTCGAACTCTCTCCTACGCCGACCTTACCGAATGACAAGCTTGCCGGACTCGCGATGACCTCGCCCCCGATCACACCCGTACCTGCCGTTTCTACCGTAAGGGTCCGGTCCGAGGCATTACTGATAACTGTGATATGCCCATTCTCCCAGCCTTTCGCAGTAGGGGCGAAAGTCACAGACACCGTGAGCCTGGCTCCGGCGGCCAGGATCTTCGGCAGCCTCAATTTCGAAAGTTCGAACTTGCGGTTGCTCAAATCTATGCCAGAAATCTTTACGCTCGTATGACCGTTGTTGGTCAGGATGACGTGAATAGTTCGCGTATGTCCTACCTCGACGTAGCCGTAACGCAGCTGACTAGGAGAGATACTCAGTTCGTGCGTGGCCGCTCGCATTTTTATTGGCAGCAATGCCAGCAGTGTCAACGCGAAAAAAAGAAGGATAGTCGCGGGCAGCCGACGAGTTTTAGACCTGGGAAGTCGCACAGAGCCAAAAAGGTATAGACAATTGGGCAGACCGGCTAGATGTCATAAGTACATCCCATCAGGGTGGCGCGAACTTCATTGGTCGCGAGGAGGATTGGCAAATCTTTCTCGGGCCGGCAAATTTCAGAAGGAAGGAGGGTTTGTCCGGCTTCAAACAGGTGAAGCGACCGCGACAGCCTGGTGAGCCACGTCCTCTGATCTTGGTCGCCGAGGTTGATCCTCGCTTGCTCCAACGCGTAGCGGAAGGTGCATAACGCGATGTTCCCACGCTGTCCTATAGTCCAGATCTGAAGAAGCCCTGGGTCCCGGCCGGTGGCCGCTGAAGAACCATTATTTTGTCGCAGATGGGGAGTCGAATCCGGATCAAGCCCTAGCTTGCGAATCTCTTTCCGGGCCTGCGGTAGTCCGCGGCGTCGATAGCGTTGGTTAACAGGAATTCGGCCTTGCGCTCGGGACGGTATCGATCCGCGGGGGCTGACCATAGCCCAGCGAATGAGGATTCCATCTTCCTTGAACCCCTGTATCGCGACGGCTGCTAAACTGGTTTAGCGTGACTTTATCCCGAAAACGAGATCTGAAAATCCAGTCTCCAGTGTTTCTGGCCAGCATCGGTCAGCTTCTCACGCTCCGGTCCTATTCCACCAAACCCGGTCCGCGCCGCGGTCCCGACCTCAAGGAACTCGGCATCGTCGAAGGCGGCGCTGTGCTCTGCCTGGCCGGCAAGATCATTTCCGCCGGTACGATGAAAGACGCTTTGCACCATCCCTGGCTAAAGAAGAACCGCAAGAAAGTTCTCGAAATCGACTGCGCTCATAAAGTGGTCGTCCCCGGTTTCGTGGATTCGCATACCCATCCCGTTTTTCGCAGCCCGCGCCTGGTGGATTTCGAGAAACGCATTGAAGGTGCTTCTTATGAAGAGATCGCCACAGCCGGCGGTGGAATTCGATCGAGCCTGGAAGACGTACGCAAGGCAAGGAAAGGCGTTTTAGCGGAAAGAATTCTGGCCGTACTCAACGACATGGTCGCTCACGGTACGACCACGGTTGAAGCCAAGTCGGGCTACGGACTTACAATTGAATCGGAGCTGAAGTCTCTGGAAGCGATTCGCGACGCGGCCGCGCGCTGGCCGGGGACCGTCATCTCGACTCTGTTAGGCGCGCACGTGGTCCCAGGAGAATTTCAGGGTCGCTCACCAAAGTACGTTGAGCTCGTCTGTAAGGAGATGATCCCGCAAGCCGCCAGGCGGAAACTCGCGCAGTTCGTAGATGTTTTTTGCGACCGGGGGGCGTTTACCGCCGAAGAGACGGAACAGATTTTTGAAGCCGCGAAACAGCACGGTCTCAATGTCCGGTCCCACATGGGCCAGCTCGCGGAAACGGTTCTGCGCCCATTCTTGCGATTCAATCCAGCGTCCTTCGATCACATGGACCACGTGAACGACGACGATATTCTTGAGTTAGCCAAGCACGATACCGTGGCCACTCTGGTGCCGGGAGCAAACTATTTTCTGGGGCTGAAGCAATATCCGCAGGCGCGCAAGCTGATCGACGCCGGCGTACCAGTGGCGCTGGCGACGGATTACAATCCCGGCACATCGCCCACGCTAAGCATACCCATGGCAATGTCGCTGGCCTGCACGCATATGAAAATGTCTCCGGCGGAAGCCGTAGCGGCAGCTACGATTAACGGGGCATGGGCATTGCGATTGGCCGACCGGAAAGGCTCAATCGAACCGGGGAAAGATGCTGACCTGGCCGTATTCGCAGTTAATGATTACCGCGAGATTCCCTACTGGTTCGGAACCAACCGCTGTGAAACGACAGTTTCGAACGGAATGGTAGCCTATCCGTAGAGAACTTCTGCGGCGATCCTTCCGTATATCGGTCAGCAACACTTGCGTCTTATGGAGGCGCGATCTTAATTCCCGGACTTTTGACGAACGGGTTCGGTTGCAAAATGTTTTCAAGCGAGTAATCCCCGAGGAATCTATGAAGCGAATTGTTGCGGTTCTCATTTTTGTGTCGGCGGCATTTTCCCTGGCGGTGGGGCAGCGCGTGCCCGAGGTGGCCATTCCAGAAAACTACAAACTCACCTTCACGCCCAACCTTGAGAGCGCCACATTCGAAGGCGACGAGACCATTTCCCTCCGGATATTGAAGCCGACCTCGGAGATTACCCTCAACGCGGTTGATATCAACTTTGGCGACGTCGCCATCACCAGTGGGGGAAGCACGCAGAAAGCCAAGGTCACGGCCGAGAAAGATAAAGAAATGGCGGCTCTTATGGTTGAGAAGCCGCTGCCTGCCGGACCTGCGACCATCCACATCACCTACACCGGCATCCTCAACGACGAGATGCGAGGCTTCTACCTGGGGAAAGATGATCAAGGACGCAAGTACGCCGCCACGCAATTCGAGTCTACAGATGCACGCCGCGCGTTTCCGTCATTCGACGAACCCGCGTACAAGGCCACGTTCGACATCACCGCTGTTGCCAACCAAGGGGAAGTCGCAATCTCGAACCAAAAGATTGTTTCCGATACGCCTGGACCGGGCGACAAGCACACGGTGCGCTTTGCCACCACAGCCAAAATGTCGTCGTACTTGGCGGCCCTGGTCGTGGGCAACTTCGAGTACATCGAAGGCGAGGCGGACGGTATACCGATCCGGGTCTACAGCACGCCCGGAAAAAAGGAGATGGGGAAGTTCGCGTTGGAATCGGCGGAGCACATTCTCGGTTACTACGACAAATATTTCAGCGTCAAGTATCCCTACGGGAAACTCGATCTGATCGGCCTGCCGGATTTTTCCGCGGGCGCGATGGAAAATACCGGCTGTATCACGTTTCGCGAAGTCATTCTCCTGATCGACGACAAGCAGGGCTCCGTCGATATGAAAAAGGAGATCGCATCGGTGATCGCTCATGAGATGGCTCACCAGTGGTTCGGCGACCTGGTCACCATGAAGTGGTGGGACGATATTTGGCTCAATGAGGGCTTCGCCACATGGATGTCGAGCAAGCCGGTTCAGGCATGGAAGCCGGAATGGAATTTCAAACTCGATGATGTGAGCGAGACCGGCGGCACTCTCAACACGGATTCGCTGGCGAACACCCGTCCAATCCATCAAGCGGCCGATACTCCAGCGCAGATCATGGAATTGTTCGACGGAATCGCCTACGGCAAGGCTGCGGCGGTTCTAAGAATGCTGGAATCCTACCTGGGGGAAGAGACTTTCCGCGCCGGCGTTAATGCATATATTCAGCAGCATCAATATGCAAACGCCACCGCCGATGATTTCTGGGAAGCGCAGGCTAAAACCTCGAAGAAACCTGTCGACCAGATCATGCCTACTTTTGTGAAGCAAGCCGGCGTTCCGATCATCAACGTGAAGTCGCAGTGCTCCGGCGATTCAACGACGGTGACGCTGGACCAGCGCCGCTACTATTACGATCGCGAAAAGTTCCAGGCACCGAACGAACAGCTCTGGGAAGTCCCACTTTGCATGGAGGGAGAAGCAGGGAAGGGCGCGCCGCAGTGCAAACTTTTCAGCAAGCGGCAAGAGACCTTCACGCTGCCGGGATGTTCAAATTGGGTTTTGGCGAACGCGGGAGCGACGGGCTATTACCGAGTCGGCTATCAACCCGACGCGGTGCGCGCCCTCGCGACTGATGGTGAAACCAAGCTTTCTCCCGCGGAACGCATCGCGTTGCAGTCGGACATCTGGGCCTCGGTCCGGGTGGGACGGGAACCGGTAGGCGATTACCTCGCCTTGGCTCAAGGTCTGGTGGGCGATCGTAATCGCGCCGTGCTGGAAGATGTTCTGGTTCGGCTCGACTACATTGGCCAATACTTGGTGACGGACAGCGACCGGGAATCCTTTCGCATTTGGCTGCGGCAGTATCTGTCGCCCATCATGCAGGATGTTGGCTGGGAACCGAAAGCGGGCGAAAGTGACGAGCAGAGAACACTGCGGGCTCGTGTGTTCAACGCCTTGGGTTACGATGCCCGTGATTCCGAAGTGCTGGCCAAGGCCCGCACACTCGCGGACAAAGCTTTGGATAGTCCCGAATCCGTGGATCGGGAACTGGCGGACAGTGCGTTTAGGTTGGCTGCTTTGACGGGCGATCAGGCATTTTATGACAAACTGCTGGCTACGTTGAAGAATGCGAAATCGCCCGAGGAATACTACATGGTTTTGTTCGCTCTGCCCCAATTCGGCGATCCGAAACTGCTGGAGCGGACCTTGGACTATGCCATTTCTCCAGACGTTCGTTCGCAGGATGCGCTTCGATTGGTCAGCAACGTCATGCAAAATCCGGCGGGAGAAAAATTAGCTTGGGATTTTATTCTGACGCACTGGAATGCGGTGCAAAAAGTCGGTGGACCTTTTGCCAGCGCTGAAATTGTTGGCGCCACCAGTTCGTTCTGCGATGCCCGCATGCGCGATCAGGTCGCCGACTTCTTCGCCGCTCACAAGATCGAAGCGGCGGAACGGACCTACCGGCAGTCCATCGAACGCATCAACAACTGTGTCGATCTGAAGTCGCAACAGGAAACCCAACTCGCATCATGGCTGGGACAGCATGGCTCTTCCGCGGGAGGGCAATAGACGAAGGCGGCATTCATCACCGGTAATTCATAACAACGCAGCGGCTCAACCTGAGTTGGCCCGCTCTCAGCAGCTTGGTTCAATTCTGCCGACGCGACGTCGTCAGCTGTTTGGTTGACCTTGAGCCGACGCCCACCTTTGCTATAATCAACAACGTTTCGTGCATTCGGCGTTGAGCTGTTCTCCGGTTGGCAATCCCGCGACAATCGGCGTAAAGCGAACAATCCTCGTGCTCCGCAGAGGAAATAACTGGATCTCGAAACGTGGCCAGGTAGCTCAGGTGGTAGAGCGCAGCCCTGAAAAGGCTGGCGTCGGCGGTTCAACTCCGTCCCTGGCCACCATGTTTTCAATGAGTTAGGTGAGATTCTTAAACCTTCATCCACGGCAAAAAGGCCTTTATCGTGGGTGGAAACACCACACTCGGCGATGGACGCCTGAGCTTCATCTTATTGGGTGTCATCGATTTACTGCTATGCGGGGCGTCGAAGAGCGCAGCCTTTCATCGATTTTGCGCTCTGAGATTCTAACCACCTTAATAAATAATGATGTATGGAGAAAAGTTAATGCTGGCGGGGCGCGCGGGAGCGTTGGATAAATTTCACGCGATCGCAAATGTCTTTCGCGTCCGGCTGGCGGAGAGCCAGCTCTTGTCTAAGCCAATTTGGTAACGAAAAATCTGACTTCCTGTCGGCGGAACGGTGCACCGTCACCGACTTCCGACACACAATCGATCGGGTATCCGCTGTTTCCTCCCAGAGCCTGCGGGTTCGAGTCCCGTCGCTCCCGCCAATTGTTCGACCCGAACGCCTGTAGTCTTCTGTTTACACGTCGCGTCATCATCGCTTACGTTAGCCGATCGCCCAATCGTGATGAGATGGCGACCGCTCAGCCGGCGGCCAACGTGGAGCGTGTTTATCTCAGTTTAGGAGCGAACTGAATCGCGCGCTCTCCCGCTGGTAGGTCAATGATCATGCCATCGAATCCAATCCGCCACTGACTTTGTGGGCGGATCTTGTGAGCGCTCTGGCACAGGCACCGCCAGCCGCTGGCGATTCCCAGCGTTGCGCAACTGGCATCTGCGAAGGATTGTCACGAGCGACTCGAACAGGATCCCTATCAGCTACTCCACGAAAAGACTCAGGCGCACGCTCAAGCCGAGTCCCCGGAGCCTCCTACCACACGGAAGTGAAGTTTGCCCATCGCTTTCGAATTGAAGGGAGAAAGTACCCATGATTGTTGGGCTCAAAACGGTCACTGACGAATTCCGAGTCGACGAGGACGCTCTAGGAGATGTTCAGGTACCGGCGGACCACTTGTGGTCTGCGCAGGTGGGTGCCTTCGCAAGACCTGCACTCGCGCGAGGCTAAACACGATTCGGTTGTCCGCCAGAGATGCCGTCTGAAGGAGATGCACGGTGAACTTCACGATTGGATTGCAAATGCATGTTGACGCGGAGACCAACCACTGCAAGACAACATCGGCCACGGAGGTTCTGCCTGACCTTCCGCTCTCAAGACCTTGCCGTCGAACCGCAGACCCTTCTTCTTGAGAGAAGGTCCGACTGGAGAATCATGCACTTTTCTTCGCAGTTCCTACAGGTGTGATTCAGGAGATTGACCGGTTATTACCGACATCCCAGTTTGCGGAAACAAGGGCGTGTTTCTCGGTATCGATCGGACCGAATCACTTTGTCTGAAACGCGGGAATCACTTTGTCGACAATGCTCTTAGCAAAGCCTTTATCAATCGGAGCATGACCCTGCAACCATCGGAAGAAGAGGGGACCACTAAGCAGATCGATCAACAGTTCTGGATCGGTCGTCGGCTTCAGTTCGCCTAAGGCGATAGAGTCTTCAATGATGGCACGTTGGATCTGACGCCTTTGGTTGACATATCTCTCTAAAAACATCCGTCGGAGTCGCTGGTCCTCATAAATGCCGGTGAGGACACGTGCCATGACCGTACCCTCTTCAGAGACCAGGAACTCACTCGCACGCAGGACGTAACGGCGAAGCCGCGTCAAGGCGGAACCAGTCTCAGGAATCGAGAGAATAGGGTTCATGTATTCAAAGCAGGCGTCGAGCAGGATTTCTTCCTTCGATTTCCACCAGCGATATAAGGTGGCACTGCTTACGCCGGCTGCCTGTGCTATTTCGTGAGAACCGACAGCGTTGAAACCCTTGTCTCTCAGTAGCTTGTAAGCAGCTTCCAGGATTTCCTGCCGGGCCTGCTCACTCCGCGGACGACCACGGGGTCTCGGTGCGACCTTGGTTTTAGGTCCTTTTATCACCACATTCCCATTACGAAAATAGTTGTTTCGTTTTACTTTGGCAAGCATCTATTTCAAATGTAGAAACGAAACCGTTGGTTTCGTATTAGTGACCACTTACGGCGTGAAACGGTCAGCGTGCATAAGGAGGAAAAAATGGCAAGCACAATGCCGAACATATTTGGAGCAACCTCAACAACAGAAGAAGTTTTGTCCGGGACCGATCTGCGGGGCAAGCGGATTCTTGGTCTTACCACACCATTCGGGTTTCATTCGACAGCGACCGAAATCGCCGCCGGCGTCGATCTTACGGGCAAGCGCGTCATCGTGACGGGTGGCGCGGCCGGGATCGGCATCGAGACCGTCCGGACGCTGGCGCTTGCCGGCGCCGAGATCACGCTTGCCGTCCGCCGCCCCGACGCCGCGCGACCGGTTGCCGAGGAGCTGCGCCAGGCCACCGGGAACGCCGCCCTGGAGGTGAGGCCGCTCGACCTTTCGGACCTGCGCTCCGTCCAGTCCTTCGTCGATGACTGGACAGGACCGCTCCACATCCTGGTCAACAACGCCGGCATCATGGCGGTGCCCGAGCGGGAAAAGACGCCGCAGGGCTTCGAGCTGCAATTCGGGACCAACTATCTCGGCCACTTCGCGCTGACGCTGGGGCTGCACCGGGCGCTTGCGGCAGCGAATGGCGCGCGCGTCGTCTCGGTGAGTTCAATCGCGCATCTCTTCTCCCCGGTGATCTTCGACGATCTGGATTTCGACTTCGTGCCCTATACGCCCTTCGGCGCCTATGGGCAGTCCAAGTCGGCCGCGATGCTGCTGTCGGTCGGCATAACCCGGAAATGGGCAGAGGACGGGATCCTGTCGAACTCGCTCAACCCCGGCGCCATCGCGACCGGGCTGCAGAAGCACACCGGTGGCCTGAAAACGCCTGTCGAGCGCCGCAAGACGCCCGAACAGGGCGCGGCGACCAGCGTCCTGCTCGCCGCGTCGCCGCTGCTCGAAGGCATCAGCGGACGGTATTTCGAGGACTGCAACGAGGCGGAACTGCTCACGAAGCGGCCGGCCGACCTGACGGGCGGCTATGCCGCCTATGCCCTTGATACCGAAAACGCCGACAGGCTTTGGGATGTGTCGCAGCAGCTTGTCCGGGGGCTTGGCGAATGACCGACGTCAGCAATCAGCGGGTCGGGTTCGTCGGGCTCGGCGACCAGGGCGGCCCGATGGCCCTGGCGAATCGTGGAGGAGGGCTTCCTCCTTCATGCCTGGGCCAGACGGCCACAATCCTATGACGCCCTGGGCGGAGCTGCCTTCGAGCGGCATGACGATCTGGCGTCGCTTGCCCGCGCGGTAGACGTGCTGGCGCTCTGCCTGCGCGACGATCAGGACATTCGCGATCTCATCGAGCAACGTG
>DATNKA010000219.1:0-9673 GCA_035603655.1 Candidatus Acidiferrales bacterium
GACAAAAGGTCCAGCGTCGCCAGAATCGATTGCTGACGAGACCAAACGGTCGCAATAATTCTAACAAGCTGTGCGATTCCTGCCGCGCCTACCAATCTTTGGTTACGCTTAAGTCCCACCCTGAAGGTATTGCAAGTTTGCTGCAAGTCCGGGCCAGCTCGAATGCAAGGCGGGGCGTTTCTGTCGACGCCTGCCTTCAATGACCCGCTTCATCGGGCACCGGTTTACCTGGCGGGCCGATTTTAACTTGAACCGCGCCAATGTTGTTTGCTCTGGTGGTATCCACCGAGATTGCCTGGAGGCTACCGCTGGGATCGCGCACGCTAATCGTAAGCGTGGCTTGTGCTCCCGAGGAGCCAAGGATGACACTATTCGCAGTGCTCGTCGTTACCTGAAGACCGGCGGAAGGGTCGCCCGGATTGGGCTGTTCTATTTGTTTCTTTGTCGTTTGCTCGCCATTTGGAGCGGTCTGCTGAGCAGTCGTGACCCGCTGAACCAGGTGAAGTTTCCCATCGGAGGCGACTCCAGGAGTCTCGGTCGAGTAAGTATCTTGTATCTCGCGCTTCTGCCCGGGAGCTGACTCCGATTCGGTGTGCACAGTGCGGGAGACTTCCGTGAGCTTGCCATCGGAACCTGGCCGCGACACCTGCTCCTCGCTGCTGAAACCCTTGTCCTCTTCCGTGACCGTGCTTTTCCGCACTTCGCCAACCTGCCAGCTTCCTGTCCCGTCCGCGAGTAGCGTCGTCTTTTGCACTTCAAGGGTATGCGCTCCTATGCGATTCTGCAGTTCGTCGGTTTTCATGGCAGGAGCCAACCCATCGACTCCGGGAAGGTATGCGGTCGTTTTTGTCTCCAGGGCGTCCGTGCCCGTCTTCTTAGTTTCCTGAACATCGCGCTGCACCAGTTGAAGCTCCCCGTTCGCTCCGGTGTTCGAAGTCGTGCGCACGAGTTTCGAACTGCCTTCAGGAGAAGTTAGCTTTTCCTCTTCCGTGACCTGAAACAGGGTCTTGACTCCGTCGGCGTTGCGCACGAAGGTGCGCGTCGTAGTTCGTACTGTGCTTGAGTTTACCTTTACAGTCTCTTTCTCGATGTCCTGGTAAGGCACGAAATTGCCATCGGAACCGACTCGCTGCAGGGATTGCGTGTCAACCGTGCGATTGCCGTTCTGGGTGTGGCTCGCGCTGGTTCGCATGGAACCTAGGTTATCCGAGTTTTGGAACTCAGCAGTAGTTGCCCAAGATGTATTCGAATCGGGTGTTTGCGCACAAAGCGAGAGCGTGAAGAGGAGTACAAAGAAGAGAGATCCGGGTGTTCTACGCCCCACTCTCCTCGGAGTCTGCAGGTATCCAGGGTGCTCTGTCCCGATCGGATCATCAGTGGGAACATGATCGACAGCTCGCATGTTCCTATTGTCCGCCGTTCAACTAGTCTGCGCAAGAAGGGCCCATGCGGCACCCGCTGCAGGCCTGTACGTCGTTGAGCCGAGACTGGATCTAGTTGCATAGTGATCCTCCAACGCCCCAGTGTGGTGCCGGAGAATCATCACAGACCAACAATCCTGGTTCGGGGGAAAAGTCTGATCACAGTTCGTCCGATTCTGCTCGTCGCCCGACGACAGCCGTAATTACGTTCGCTAAACGTGAGACCAGCACACGTCTCTCGGAATTGCGATTCCAGGCAATGCCGATACGCCACATGGCGTCCTTCATACGCACATCATGAAAGTGCACTCCCGGTACTTTCATGCGCACGGCCGAGCTCGGAACCAGGGAGATCCCCAGACCAGCGCGAACCAAGTTCAGGATGGTAAATATCTCGCCAGCCTCCTGCACGATTCTGGGTGTGAATCCGGCGCGCCAACAGAGATTCAATACGTGGTCGTGAAAAGTTTCAGAGGCCGAGCGCGGCAGGAAAATAAAAGGTTGGTCACAAAAATCGCTGAGGCGGTCTCTTTTCGTGAATCGAATATTGGCGGGGGCAGCCAGCACCAGGTGTTCGCAAAACAGGGGAGCGCTCATCAATTCAGGGAAGGTTACAGGCAGCCGGAGAATTCCCACGTCGAGAGTGCCGTCGAGCAGTGCTGCCGTCTGCGAAGGCGTCGACATATCGCGCATCTGTAGTTCGACAGCAGGGTAGCTCTTGCGAAAGGACAAGATGGTCCGGGGAACGATTTCGGAGACAGAAGCGATTCCAAAACCGATACGCAGAGTACCTGCCCTTCCCTCCGCGGCCGCTCGCGCCGTAGCCAGGGCCGACTCTGCATCCTGCAAAAGTTTCCCGGCCTTCGTCAACAAGACACGCCCCGCCTCAGTCAGTGCGACCTTGCGGCGTGTGCGAGTGAAAAGGCGTCCTTTGACTTTATCTTCCAACCTCCTAATTTTCTTGCTGAGGGCCGGCTGAGAGAGAAAGAGCTGCTCAGAAGCTCTTCCAAAATGAAGGGTGCCGGCCAGTACCCAAAATGAGTGAATTTCCGAGAGTTCGACATCCATGAAGAAAAGTTATCACAGTGCCGCTTAATATTCATTGGACGAAAGAGTGAGGCAACTTCGACAATTGCTCCATGGACATCGCCGAGACTTCTACGAATGCCCGCGGCCCGGAAATCCGGGCAATTGTTCTCGACTATGGTGAGGTCTTGTGTTTGAGGCCCACCGAGAAACAGATCCGCCGAATGGCGGACGTGTTCGGCATCGGAGTTCCGCAGTTCGAAATCCTGTACGAAAAAAATAGACAGGCTTACGACCGCGGCGATTTGACGCCTGATCGCTACTGGTTTGCCTTTGCGGACGAGCCAGGCATCCGTCTAGCCGCGGACAAAATCCCGTTGCTTCGCGCCTGGGATGTGGAGATGTGGAGCAACACGAACCCGGTGATGATTGCCTGGTTAGAAGCCCTGCACCAGAGCGGCTTGCGTACCGCTCTGTTGTCCAACATGCATGCCGACATGGTCGCCAAAGTGCAAGGCGAGTTCGAATGGATACGGAATTTTGATTGCGCCGTATTTTCCCACGAAGTGCGATTGGCCAAACCCGAGCCCAAGATCTATCAGCATTGCCTGGAGGGGCTCGGAACTATGGCGCGGGAAACGTTATTCATCGACGATCGCGCAGTAAACATAACGGCGGCAAGAGCGCTCGGACTTGCGGCCATTCGCTTCGCATCCGTGCCCCAACTTCGAGCGGAACTGGAAAGGCTGGAATTCCCTGTTCTTCCCTCGGCTCGCATCCCGCGTGGGATATCGCGCAAAGGTGGGATCCTGGCTGATTGCTGATTCCCGTGACCCTCACCAAGAAAAACACCCCTTAGCTCTTAAACACTGTTCATTGTGATCGCGAAGAGGCAAACAGCGAGAGCAGCTATACTCCCTTCTTCCAGTCGCCATCGCCGCCGTTCTTAACACGGATGGTCACGGAACCGTCGGGGTTGGTTCGCTCGTGGCAAGCCCAGCGGACAGGCCGCCGCACGCCCTTGACCTCAAGTTCCGCGCGCAGATTGATCTGCTGACCGTCCATGTGCTTGGGGAGGATGATCGAGGCCTGTCGCAATTTGCCCGCGAACGGTTGGCCGGGATCAAGATTGCCTCCTACTTTGACCCGGCCGTCGGGAGTCTCGGCATAGATACCCAGAATTCCCGGCACTCCCGCAACGCCATCGTTGACGATGCCCAGAATCAGTTCCATCGTGTCATAGCGTTTTCTCTGCCAGATAATAGATGGGCGCACGCGGTAGCCGAGCCGTTGCTCCATGGCGCGGAGCGAATCAGGATACTTTTCGTAGTAGCGCCGGATGTTATCGGCTTCAGTCCAGAGGCCAAAATAATTCGTTCCGATATCAAGCGCGTGAAAGCTCGCGCTCTCGCGATAGGGCCGATCGATCGGGCCGCCGACGCGGTGCGGATAGTCGTCGTTGGGCAGGGCTTCGTCGTCCGGTCCGACAAACGCAAGCATCGAGCCGGATAGCTTGCTGAGGCAAGCATTCTCCTCGGCTGCGAACTCAGGGAGCACGTAGTGTCGATTCTCACCATCTTCCATGACGATCGCGACCCAGGGTGGACGATGACCGAGTTCCTCGATTTGGATCGGTTCCTCCATTATGAGACTGTCGGAACGCAGCCAGCATCCGGCACGAACAGCGATATCCTGCACCTGACGGTTGCCCACGTTGCTAATGTCGGGCTGGGTGTTGACCGCCAGAGGCGTCGTCTTCCAGGCATCGATCTGGAGCTGGGTCATATGAACAAAGGTCTTTTCGGCGGTCAGGTAGTCGGGGAACGGATTCGGCAGGTCGTTTGTGTGACCTTCTCCCCAAAAACCGTACATCATCAAATCCATGTATTCCAACTGGGGACTGCCCTCGAATTTTGCAGCAAGCAACTCATTCAAGTCGGCAAAAGCTTTTTGAAATTCGGGGGAGTCGTAGCGCGGCTCGTAGAAATCAAAATCGCTGTGATGCGCTTTCGATTTGTGGCCGATGTTGACGATGGGAACTTTGCCGTGCAGGAAGTCCGGCATCGAGAGCTTTTGCGGCTGGATATTTGGGCTGGAGAGCTGGATTCGGAAACCGACACCTAGATTGTGGCGCTTGGCGGCGTCGAATGTGGCTTCCCAAACAGGGGAAAGTTGGAGCTTTCCGGGACTAATCTGCACATCTCGCCAGTCGCAACGGATGTACAAGACGTCGATGAATGGCAGAGATGCCATTCTTTCGACGCTCTGTTCCAACGTTTCTTTGCCACACTGCACGGTCAGGGCCGGACCGTTTTCCTCCCACGTGTAGCCGACCAAACCGGTGCCGAAATTTCGGACGTGATCGCGCGAAGGCTGCGTGACGAAAATCGTGAACCAACCTTCATCCTGGGCGATGCCGAACGGGCCTTGGTCGAGGCGGTTGGTTACTGTCGGGCAGCCAAAGTCGTAGCCCTCCCATAGATGGTCGGGAACATCTGCCCACATCCGCCGGCTCATGAGACTGCTCACTGCTCCCAGGACTGCTCCGGTCTTAACGAAATCCCGCCTCCGCATGAAGGGTGCTCCTCTCGATTGTTCCGTGCGTTCGAGATCGATGGGCCAGGCAAAATCTTCAAGAGCTGCAACTTCAGCGCTAAGCCTCGAACGCTAACGGAACGTGTCTTTTTATATCGTTTGGTTGTTTTTTGTCCAGCTCCGAAGAACAGCAGTCGGCGGAGGGCCAAAGAATTGCCGGTTGATCAGGTTGAAACCGGTCGGCACGGCGCCGGAAGTCCTACTTGGGCACTTCCGCGATCAGGCGCAGCAGGCCAAATTTCTCTGGCGCGTGGAACGTATGACTCATCGTGGGTTGCCAAACAACTTCGGTCCGGTTCGGTGGCGGGCCTTGGCTGCGAAACAAATTGATTCGAAGCTCGTCGCCAACTGACGGAGCCTGGCTCTGCAAAGCCGAGAATGGGATGCGCATGGCTCCGTACCAAATTTTCGCGGTCGGATCGATGCGGGCGGCTACGGTGAAGCCAGAGTTCCATTTCCAGCCATCTTCGTGATGCGGCTTAGATAGGTCAATGTCGAGATCGACCCACTCTCCTTGCGGCGAGATCTCGAACTCCTTATATCTGCGGATGTTTTGGAAATCGGAACCAATGAAGACTTCGGCAACATCCCAATCCCAAAGCTGAAATGTTTCGCTTGAACTGTCGGGCGAGGGCTTGAGATTCAGCACTTCATAAGGACAAACGAATAAGAAGTACAGATTCTTCTCTGTCCAGCGCGAGAGGATCTCGGTACGGTAGTGCGGTTGGCTCTGGCCGTAAGGAGCTTTATCGGTATAGACGGCTCGCGCTCCGCGCCAGAACGGGACGGTTGGGTCCGTACTTGGCGCCACGTCTCCTTGAGCTTTTGTACTTTCCAGCACAGCGGGTTCGGCTGTCATGACTGTCTGAGCTGCGATAAGAACGAGAACGCAAGCGATTACTCCATCGCGCATGCGCGTTTCCAGCGATCGAGGCATCAGACTTTCACTCTCAGCTGAGGAGCGGCATTCTCGAAATACACTTTGCGAGGAATCGTCTTCGGCATGCTTTTTGGCTCGAAGTCATAAAAATCCAAAGACCGATGCTGCGTCTTCTGTGGTTCTTGATTGTTCTTGCCGAAACCACTGCCGGGCCGGGCGTGCGCCGTCCTGTTCGCTAGGCACGTCAGGAGCAAACTAACCCTGATGCTTCCCTGACCATCCGGACGAAAACAGACGGTGACCCAGACTGGAAAAAGGGAGTATATCGCGCCGGCGTATTAACACTCATGGTGAGAAGACGGCTTGGCCAGACGAAGCAGATCATTGATTGACCCCGCTGGCAAGCAATCCGCCGTCGACTACGATTGCCTGTCCCGTGACAAAACTTGCCGCGTCAGAAGCAAGAAATACCGCAGACCCCACGAGTTCCTCGAGTTGACCGAAACGCGCCATTGGCGTACGTAGCAAGAACTCCTGCCCGCGGGCTGTACCATCGAGCAACGCCGCATTCAAGGCTGTGCGAAATACGCCTGGCACCAGGGCATTGACGCACACTCCGTGTCGAGCCCATTCGACGGCCACCGATTTGGTAAGGGACAGTACGCCTGCCTTGCTGGCGCCGTACGCCGCCACCTCGTAGAGACCGAGAAAGCAGGAAAGCGAACCGATGTTGATGATGCGACCGTACCTTTGCTCGATCATGTGCCGGCCGAAGACCTGCATGGCGCGCAGCGTGCCGGTGAGGTTCGTTTCCAAAATCTCGCTCCATTCTGCCTCGCATAAGTCCAGAGTGGGAGTCCGCTTCGTTTGGCCGGCGCAGTTTACCAGGATCTGCACGCTGCCAAATGTGCGGCAAACGGCATCAAGCAATGCCTGCAGATTTTCTTTGCTGGTCACGTCGCAAGTGATGGGCAGCGACTTTCGGCCGAGTGCCACAATCTCTTGGCTGGCCGCACGGACTAGTTCGGAACGGCGTCCGGTCGGAATCACATTTGCGCCAGCCGTTGCCAGCCCGCGTGCCAAGGTCAGTCCAATACCGCTGGTTCCGCCAATCACGACCGCCGTTTTGCGGGTGAGGTCTAAGAGAGGATGGCCCACTTTTTTCTCCGCGAGCACCATGTTCGCACCTACAACTGACGGAATCTCAGATAGCTTTGACCGCACCCAGTGCCGGCCACGGCTCGCGGTCGACAGCATCTCTCACCGCATCGGCTGCAATCGCGGCATCGCATCACAGGGAGACGCCCCTTTTCCGGGGAATGAAGTCGTCCTGCCCCGAGCAACTCTGCCTTGGTTCGAAGCTGGCCGCTCACAACCTCAACAAACGCTATTCTGCATCGCAGTCCCATGCTAACCGCTGTGAGCCGAGTCACGCCGGCCGCCTTTAACCGGGGCACTCATCCGACTAATCAGTGTAATCTGTCCAGTCGCCAGCGGGCACCGAGACTTTGACTTTTAGGGTGCAAGACCAACCGTGCTTTCAATCGCATCCCATTCCCGAGCCGCATCGGCGCGGCTTGTGGTCGTTCGAGTTCTTGTATAATTTCCCAACATTCACGGCCGGACGGTCGGGATAACTGGAAAAAGAAGCCAAGAAAATGGTGTTAAAGGTTTTCAACGACAAGAGTTCGCTGGGAAAGACAGCCGCCCAGAAGGCGGCAGCTGCGATCCGCGGCGCCATCCGGGACAGTGGCCAGGCACGCGTCATAGCCGCCACAGGCACGTCTCAGCTGGAGTTCCTCGCTGCCCTCACCGAGTCCACGGATGTCGATTGGGGACGAGTCGAACTGTTTCACCTCGATGAATATATCGGCCTGCCTGCGACGCATCCTGCAAGCTTTCGCAAGATACTTCTCGAGCGGTTAGTGAACAAAACAGGAATCGCGAAGTTTCATCCCCTCGACGGCGACGCGCGCGATCTTTCCGATGTCATCCGCCAGGTGGGCAAGGCAGTGGCATCTGCGCCGGTGGACATCGCCTTTGTGGGTGTCGGGGAGAACGGCCATCTTGCCTTCAACGACCCGCCGGCAGACTTCGAAACCGAGGAGCCATACCTAATCGTCGACCTTGACGAAGCCTGCCGCCGGCAGCAGGTCGGAGAAGCCTGGTTCGGTGATATATCACAGGTGCCCAAGCAGGCAATCTCGATGTCGATCCGGCAGATTCTGAAGGCGAAGGAGATTCTGGCGGTCGTGCCCGAGTCGCGAAAGGCGCAGGCCGTGAAGGCCTGCTTCGAGGGCGAGATCAGTCCGATAGCGCCTGCCTCGATACTGCGCACGCACGCCAACGCCAACGTGTATCTCGACAAGGAGTCCGCCAGTTTGCTCAGTTCGGCGTTAGAGATCTCCGCATAGGATCGCGGGAGAAGACCCCGGAGTTGACTCACCCACAATTAATTCAGTACCGACATGGATACGGCCGAACAGTCCCCGTCACGCAGGGCACGCTCGATCCCCGCCCTACGCTGGTGGATCGGCGGACTGCTGTTTGCCTCCACCGTCATCAACTACATCGACCGCCAAACGCTCTCCTGGCTGGCTCCTTACCTGCAATTCCAATACCACTGGACCAATAGCGACTATGCGAATCTCGCGATCGCTTTCCGCGTCGCGTACTCCATCGGGCAGACCGTTTTCGGCAAGCTCATGGATCGAATCGGCACGCGCCGAGGTCTCACACTTAGCGTCCTCGGGTACTCGATCGTCTCGATGCTGACTTCGCTGGCGCGGGGGTTTTATGGCCTCGCTTCCTTCCGTTTCCTGCTGGGCGCCGGCGAATCTGCCAACTGGCCAGCCGCCACGAAAGCAGTCTCGGAATGGTTTCCGAAGCGTGAACGCGGCCTGGCAACGGCGCTCTTTGACAGCGGTTCCTCCATCGGAGCGGCGATTACCCCCTACCTCACCTATTCGATCTACTCGCGATGGGGATGGCGTCCCGCGTTCATGCTTCCCGGCGCCCTCGGTTTCCTCTGGCTCATCGTCTGGCGATGGCTTTATTATCCGCCAGAAAGCCACCCGCTCATCAGCGAGGCCGAACTCCGCATGATCGTGGCCGACAAGCGTGATGCGGATGCACGGCAGGAGGGCACGGCCCGTCTGCGCTGGCGCGACCTGCTGAAACTGCCGCAAACCTGGGGGACGATCATTGCGAGAAGCTTTACCGACCCGGTTTTCTTTTTCATCGCGGAGTGGTTCCCCATCTATCTGGTGGCGAAGGGAATTGAATTGAAAACCAGCCTCATCGCGGTGTGGATCCCCTTCCTCGCCGCCGACGCGGGCAGTTTTTTCGGCGGAGCAGTGTCGGGCTACCTGATCAAGCGAGGATGGTCGGTGGGTGCCGCCCGCAAGGCCGTGATGATTTACGGCGCGATCGGAGTGACGCTCCTAATCCCTACTATCTTCACAACTAATCTCTATCTGATTTCCTTCCTCTTCGCATTTGCGACTTTTTCCTACGCCGGATTCACGATCATGGCAAACGTGTTGCCGTCCGATCTTTATCACAGCGAATCCGTGGCGTCGGTGAGCGGCCTGAGCGGCACCGGCGCAGGAATCGGAACCATAGTAGCCTTCAAGTTCATAGGTTATTTGTCCGACGCGCGTCGAGCCACCGGAACTCATTCCTTCGATCCGATCGTCATTGTCGCGGGCCTGGTTCCGTTCGTCGGAATGCTTCTCGTGTTGTTGCTGGT
>DATNKA010000220.1:0-2011 GCA_035603655.1 Candidatus Acidiferrales bacterium
CCTTGGCCAGCAACGCAGTCGCAGCGGCGAATAATGCGGATAACAGCGCCCAAAATACCCATGTCATGCCTCTGAGAATACGCGGTTGAACTTAACTTGACGCGCTGGCCCTCTCGAGGGTAAACAGTTTCAATGTCGAAACTTCCCGTATTATCGCGATCCGTTTCATTCAACGCATTCCGATTGTTGCTAACCCTCGCTATCATCGGCCTTGCGGACATTGGACTACACGCGCAGGATCCTGCCAAAGCCGTACCCATGGAAGGCTCTACGACGGATCCCGCCGCGCACGCGAAGATCGGACTTAAACCTCCCACGAACCCCAAGCTTCCCACGCTTTTCCTAGTCGGTGACTCCACCGTTCGCAACGGCCACGCCGATGGAGCCGGTGGCCAATGGGGCTGGGGCGAACCTCTGGTCGATCTCTTCGACACGACCAAAATCAATGTCGATAACCGCGCCATCGGTGGACGCAGCAGCCGTTCTTACGTTATGGAAGATCAGTGGGCGGAGACATTGGCATTCGTCAAACCCGGCGACATCATCCTGTTTCAGTGGGGACACAACGACGATGGCCCCCTCGACGACCCTGCCCGTGCCCGCGGCACCATTCATGGCATCGGTGATGAGACCAAAGAGATTGACAACCCGATACTCAAGATTCACGAGACGGTTCACACTTATGGCTGGTACTTGCGGAAATACGTCGCGGATACGAGAGCCAAAGGCGCTATCGCGATTATCTGTTCGCCGATTCCGCGCAAGATCTGGAATGACGGTAAGGTCGTTCGGAACTCCGCGAACTATGGCGGCTGGGCGCGACAGGTTGCGGAGCAGGAGCACGTAGGCTTCATCGATCTGAATGAGATCATCGCTCGTCGCTACGATGCTCTTGGGGAAGAGCAGGTGGAGTCGCTCTTCGCTGATCCCCACACTCACACCAGCCGGACAGGCGCAGAGCTTAACGCAGAATGTGTCGTCGCCGGCCTGAAGGCGCTGCCGCGCGATCCTGTCGCTGCTTATTTTTCAGCAAAAGGAAAAGCCGTGGCGCCCTACGTCGAATAAGGAAACTAAAGCGCAGCTTTGTCCAAATCGATCGTCTGCCACTCTCCACGCTCGATGCCCGCGCGAATCTGAGCCGGCTTCTGGCCCTTCTTCGTCTCTTCGTAGGCATAGATCACTTCTTTCATGCAGGTCGAACAGGTTGCGCCGTGGGTACCCTCAAAGCAGCTATGCAGACTGTTATGCCGCATCACCCGGTCGCAGTGGCAGTAGCAAGGCTGCTGGTGCAGAACGGCAGGAATCGCGGCCGCCATCTTATACGCCGTCACTTGGTATGGATGGGTGAAGTAGATCCCTGTCAACTGATCGCCGCTCAATACGGCCGGAAGAGGTTTTACAGGCGCAGTCGCGTTGTAGGCCGGCACGTCGTCAGACGGGTTGGTCCATTGCGCCGACGCAACCATTGTTACCAACCCTAAAGCCATACATCCGAGTAGTTGTTTCATAGCAATATCCTAAATGCTATTGGCAGGCCCGGAAGCTAGGCAAAGGTGGGACCAACCTAGGGAGTCCGATTCGGGTAGGTCTGTTGGCAAAGGCCCTGGAAATGAGCAAAAAAAGGCGGCACGAACGGTAATTTGCTCGTGCCGGGAGGCCAGTGACGCAACTCGTATTCAGCCGGATATGACCTTACGGGCTGAAGAACTTTTACGGGCGGCAACTCACGCTCACGTTGAATAGAAATATACCACAATATGGATGTGAAAAAGTGAAAATATGTCCAATCATAGAAATCAGCCGATTACCAGACTGCCTTTTCGGTATCTCAAGCTTTGATATTTGGATGCAACTTATTGTTTCAACAGTGACTTATGACCTAATAGTGATGCAGCCGCTCGAAAGCGTTATTTGGTCGAAAGTTCCTTGTCGATTCGATTGACCATCGCCGCATCCCGCCCTGTAATCCCCCCAGCGTCGGGCGAAACCAGCCCCAAGAGCACCCGGTTGT
>DATNKA010000221.1:0-6477 GCA_035603655.1 Candidatus Acidiferrales bacterium
TGCCATTTAGTTTCTGCACTCCAAGGGGCGCTGTGGCAGTGGATACCGCGACGTCTTGCAGATGCACCTGTCCCTGAACTGCCGGATCTTTCGCTGTCCCGGATGCACGAATGTCGAGCGAGAGAGCTCCTGAACTCTGAAGGTCGGGATCGATTATTCGAAGAATTCTAAAATCCACCGAACCCTGAGCGGTGAGAGTTGGCGCTATGTTTCCACTCAGCGGAATGCGGCCTTCGACGCGCAGCGATGTACCGGTGCCGCGAATTTCGGCCGGCTGCAAAGTTACAACCGAATCCGCATAGTCCAGGCGAATAGGGTTGGCGGCGCCAATTTCCAGCGACTGATAACTGGCTTTGAGGGTTGGAATCGTAAGGTGGGCTTCGATTCGCGTCTTATCTTTCAGTGGTCCTTTCAAGGTTGCATGAAGTTCGGTCTCGCCCTGAAGGCCCTGGGGCGAACTGGATAAAAACATTGCGAATAGCGGAGCTAGCGGCACCCCGGTCGTGTCTATGGTCGCCTGGGTGTAATAATCGCCGCTGAGACTAACGTCGGCCTTGGAATGCACGGAGGCCTGCGCGACCTGCGAATCAACGGTCAACTCCGCGCGTTCACTCGCCACATGGAGCTGTCCTTTTATTTGGGAAATAGATTGATCCTGAAACTGCAGTTGAGGAACCTCGACTGAAGCCGTCAGTTCAGGATTGTCAACTGTTCCTTCGCCGCTGGCAGAAATTGTCACAGCGCCGGATATTCCAAGATTTTTGGCTTGAACCATTTGCAACTTTTGTATCGTGATCGACGGAGCGTTCAGCCGCAGCGCGTATGCCCTGGTCTGTGGGGTGTAGGAGATGGTCCCGTTTATCGAACCCGCCGGCAGGTTAACCTCGAGAGTCGATGCGAGGGAGCTTTTGTCGGCACGGAACTCCCCCGCCAAATGATGAATAGGCTCATCATAAGCGCGCGCATTGTCAATTCTGGCCGAACCTTTCCCGATGGGGTTGAGTTGAGAGCCATGAACAGCAATATCCGCAGACAAGTCGCCGGACACCGGATAGTGCAAGTTAGCCAATCGCTCCAGATCGGCCAGAGACATCCGTTGTACGGACAGATCTATGCTGATCGGATTGGAAGGAAGGTACGTCCAGCCCCGCAACCCCACCGTCGCTCCCATCGAAGCGCGCCCCTGATGTGCACTCACCAGCACCCCGTCATGCAGCGATATCTGCGATGGACTGGCTTCTACGCTGAACCTGGCGCTGCTCCATTGACTACCTTGGACCTGCAGGTTCTGCGCACTGAATTGACCCGACAACTGCGGTTTTTGCAAGGAGCCTCGGACCGTCGCTTGCACAGAGGCTGATCCTGCGATCTCCAGTGCTGAGGGCTGCCCGCCGTGGACGGCGGAAAACAGCGCTGCAACCTGATGAAGATCACTGGTGCTGGCTTGAACCTCCAAGTTCGAACGGCTGCTCACCTCACCTTGCAGGGCAACTGTCGTGGAGGGAATTCGGAGCGAAGTTTGACGAAATGCTGCGGCGTTTCGCGGGCCGTCGTATGTTGCGTGAATCGATCCCTCCACCGGCACACCCTTGGCAGACGCCTCACCGCCTCCCGCTCTCAGAACCAAATCTGTCCGGGCTCGAAGCTTGTCGACACTGCCTGTCCACCAGGCATCAACGGTGCCATCGATCCTGCTCACCACGCTGACGCGTTTAACTTCTGCCGTGCGCAAGGCTTGCTGCGCAGCCTCAAGCGAGATGGCTCTTAACCTTGTCTGAATTCGAGCATCGGCGGTTGCATCAAGATGCCGCACCTCGACGTCGGCGGAAACTCCTCCACCCAGGGCTTCGAAGTCCACGTCGTGTGCCTGAAGTGTCCCATTCAATAGCTGGTAGTGGCCCCGAAGGCGGCGAAGATCGAGGCGGCCTTCAGACGATGCGGCTGTCAGAGAGTCGCTGGCTATCTGTCCATCCATTGAAATGAGTCGCAGCAACGGCTCGTCGTCGGAGCCCTGGTAGTGCATTGATCCCGATAACGACACATCCCCAGCAGAAGCCACTGGCTGCAGAATCGGGGAAAGATCCTGCGTGTGAATGCGGAGATCGTAGCGGCCATCCATTGTCGGATGGTCGTAATTGGAGATATCCGCTTGCAAAGAGACCGAAGATAGGCCCACTTTCAGTAAAGCCGACTCGAGAGAAAATCGAGTAGGAGACGCGCTGAACCGGGCATCCAAACTGTGTGGGAAACTTGGTTCAGTTGCATAACGAAGACGACCACTGTCATAAGAAATCGATCCGCGATAGCGGGTTTTGAGCGGCTCAAAATGAATTTCAGTCTTAAGACCATACAGGTCGGCCTCGACCGGAACGGTCGCGTCGTTATAGTTGATCTCGCCCCGGGCGAGAAGCACGTGCCCTGCCGCCAGGTCGAACACACCCGTGTTGCTGCTGCTTTGTTTTTGAGGAGATTGGGGCAGATTGCTTTTTCCTGCGCGATCAATTTGGACGTAGGCTACGGGGTGTTCAATCAAGAGTTCGCTCACACTAACCTTACGGCGGAGGACGGACAGAATCTTCAGCCCAACGGTTAGTTTGTCGATGTGCAGCAATGAAGGCTGGCCGGGGGCTTCCCCTCCATGAATCGTGACATCGTAAAGGTGGGCGGTGAGAGTTGAGAGTTGGAAATCGAAATTGTGAATGTCCACCCGGCCGCCAGTGCTCTGGTTGACGTCGGCTACGATGGTGCGGATTGCGAGCCTCTGAAAACTCGCGGTCTTCAGAAACAAAACTCCACCGATGAGCCCGGCAACGATCAAAATGCCGAGAGCCGCCAACGTCCAACCGATAATCTTCCTCGACCGCATAGTCCTAGAACGCCTGACCTAAAGTGATGTAATACTGAGTCGGGTTGATGCCGGGCACGGGATTCAGGTTGTGTCCCAAATCGATTCGAATCGGACCGATCGGAGTTGCATAGCGCAGGCCCACTCCCACCGTGTTGGTGTAATTGCTCGTGAAATTGTTGAAGTTTATGGCACTGTAAACATTCCCCCCGTCGTAAAACACAACACCTCCCAGATTCTTCATCAGCCTGAGCGGAAAACGTACTTCTGAATTCAAAAGGAACAATTGCCGACCGCCCACCGGCACAGTGACGTTGACGCATCCGGTCTGGTTCTGCAGAACATTGCAAAAAGGTACGAGGCGTTGTGGACCAGCCTCATCGATCGGAAATCCGCGCAGAGACGTTCCTCCTCCCGAGAAGTAAAGCTGGCTGGTCGGAACAAAACTTCCGGCCAAAGGTTTCGCCAAGCCGAGACGGATGCTATTCGCGAAAACCAGGGAATGAAAGGGTTTGAAGAAAGAATACTGTCCGAAAAGTTTGGCGAAGGTTGCGCTCGACCCCAGCGCGGCCGGCGTGATAGCGAAATTCACGGTAGAAAAAACACCGCGATGCGCATCCAGAGGCTTATCCCGCGTGTCCCGTATGAGTGTGCTTGAAAGCGTCGAAAGATGAACATTCAGGTCTTGCGGCAGCACCAGTTCCGAAACCAGCAAATGCGACAACACCGTCTTATTGAAATCGTAGCGAAGCTGGAGCCGCGTATGGCTCTTGCGGCTCACGAGTTTCTCGACTTGAAATGACACATCGCCGAGAGTCGCGGCAAAAAGTGGATTCTCGGTTGTCCGCTCGATCGAAACGCTAGTCAGAGAACTCCATCCCGAACCCAGAAAGTGCGGCTGTAGATAACTGGTAAGCGCCCGTTGGTCTAGCTGCGAGAGCAGGATGGAACCGCTCACGGTCTCGCCCAGCCCACGCATATTCCGCCGCGTGAATTCGATCGAACCAAGGGGGCTGGCGAATGTGGACTGGCTGGGAGCAATCTTGTTGCTGCCCAGCCCGATGGTTGGAAGTCCCGGGACGGCGACCGTCCCGCTGGGAATATTCCCCCCGCGATGGGAAACCTCGAACCCGAATCCGTACGTGATTTCGTTACGCTTGGCTTCATGGACTTTAACAAGCGTGTCTTCTTCGCTTTGATCGGTAATCGGTTTTCGCGGGCCTACGCTGGACCAATCGAAAATGTTCAAGTCATAAAGCCGGGTTTCCGCCACCAAAAGTTGCCCTCTTTTCATGGGAGTTTCGGGAGGCAGGTTCGCCGTTTTCTTGATCAGTGAGAGCCTGGTGCGCTTTTGTCCAAGGTAGACCACTTTCTCTACCCGTACCATTTGCGCCTCGCTGATCGCGTAAGTGACGTCCACGCGGTGAGGATCGTTGGAGTGCCGAGTCACCGTCGTCTTAACTCCCGCGTTGAGATAACCTCGCTCCTGATAGGTGGCGGAGATCCGGTTACGATCTTCTGCCAGGCGCCGCGTCGAAAACGGTGTGCCGGATTTAAGTTCGAACCCATGCGGCCCTGTCACCTGATCTTCGGGAAGAGCGTGGTTTCCAGTTACTTCGACGTGATCGACCAATGTTTGTGCGCCTTCAACGATCTCAAAGACGATGTCGATCTTGGGCTCCCGGTCAGTCACCTGCGCACTGACTTTAGCCTCTTCGTATCCCTTGTCGCGATAGTACGCCAAGAGATTATCCGTGCTTTGTTTCAGCAGTTTTTGACTGATGCTGCCGTGCCCCCAGATATGCGTGCGCTTGACTTGGAGCAAGGGCGATAAGTCTTTCGCGGATATCCCGTGATTTCCGCGAAACGATATGCCATCCACCTTGTGCTTCTTCCCGCGATCGAGTTTATACACGAGCAAGATTTGATCGGGCTGGCGCTGAAAATCGGTAGTTACCTTGACGTCGAAAAATCCTTTCGTCTGAAAATAGTCAATGAGGTTGCGCTCGCCTTCTTGCACCAGGTCGGGATCGACTGTTCCTTCCGAGTAAATGGGGATGAGCTTCCTTATCTCCCGCTGCGACATGAATGGAAACGCAGATAGTCGAGCACCTGTCGTGCGAACCACGACTACGGGACCTACTTCCACGTGGAAGGACACATCCACCCGATTTGTATCGGGATGGTATTGCGGCGGAGTCTCTTCAACCTTGCTGGCCAGGCGGCGCTGTTGCACGAGATATTTCTTGATGACCGAGGTCGCCGCCTTAATCCGTTCCGGAGTGTAGGGTTTTCCGGGCTTAAGCAGTGCGCCCGTGAACCTGGCGCGGAGTGAGCGCAGTCTGCGCCGCAGCGAGGTTTGCTCCGGTCCAGGGAGACCGTTCAGCTCAACACTTCCGATGCGGGCTTGTTTTCCGGGATGCACGGTGAAAGTTATGTTTACCAACTGATTGGCGTCATCGATTTGCGGTTCGGCATGAACTTGCGCCCTGAAGTATCCGTTATGCTGAAGAAACTGCAGGAGGGCTGCTTCCGCGACCGGAATCCGAGCCTTATCATATGGATCTTCCTCCTGCAGATTCACGACCTGGAGCACACGGGTGTAGGAGAAGAATTTGGTGGCGCCCTGAAAATCAACCATACCCAGGTAGTACGCGGGCTCGAGAATAAAATTGAGCCGCAAACCCGAAATATCTGGAATCACATTTACCGTGACCTTTTCGAATCCCCCCGCCACTTGGAGGGCGGAGATGCTGGCTTCGACATCCGCCTGGGAATAGGGCTTCCCCGCTTTCTGCGACACAGCGGCACGCAAAGGTTCGACATCGCGATGGGGATTGGCAATCAGGTCGACGGTAGTGACCGTTTGGCCATTATAGAGATTCTGCGGACCAGTCGAGGAAACCTGAGCCGCGGCACCTGACAGCGAAATTAGCAACAGAAGAAATAATTCTGACAAACGCATAAAGACGCCGGTTGGCATGGTTCCGGTAACGACCACTCTCGCAACTTCGACCGGCGGGCGAGAGGTGCGTGGCTCGAGGACCGGACCGCTCTGCAGCGAATCTATGGGATGCGCGCGATTAGGCATGAGTTGGTAAGGACCGAAGGTGGAATCCGTTCGCAATCCTGCGGGGTGCATCTTCTGTGGTTAAATCAAATTATGTTCGCGCGCAAGATTCGCGTTGTGTATGCGGAGTGCAAAGACCACAAAGGGCAGCAGCAACTTTGCCCGATTCAGTGGCTGGACAGTTTTTCCATGCGCAATTTCACGAATGCCAGCGTATTTGACGAAACCTTGCCAGTCGCTGACGGGCACATGGAGATTGGGACGAGAGTGCCCCTAGATAAGCTCCGTGAGGCCATGGAAGATTGGTTTCGGCGCAAGAGCTATCTGCCCCGGAACTCGAAGTTATTCTTGGAAGAGATCTGATTCCTCTTCTTCGTTTGCACCCTTCCCTGAGCGTTTGAAAGGGTAGTGTCGTTCCAGATCCTTACGCAACGAAGGGAGCCCGAAAACCATCCCACGGCGAAGTGCATCTTATTTATAATCGTGTCGGGAGTTGCATCGAGTTACAATGTTGCTCTCTGAGGATCGGATGATGAGTTATCGAATACTCTCCCCCATATCC
>DATNKA010000222.1:0-3044 GCA_035603655.1 Candidatus Acidiferrales bacterium
GCCAGGAAGAACAGCATCAATGTGGCCATGAAGGGCAGTCCACCCAACAGGCGCGCAGGATGGGTGCGCACCCATATCGCAGGAAAAAAAGGAATCGCCTCACGCTGCCCCGAGTGGTCGACGATCGGTTCATCGCTGAACGACAGCGCCGGCCGGCCGTGCTGGAAGTTGTATTGCATGCGCGCGCCCATCACCAGAGTGGTGAAGCACGTCGCCAGCAACAGCAGTAGATGCAACCAGTAGCGTTGCTTCGGCGGACTCGGTACCCACTCCGGCAGCGGCCGGTAATATTCAAACGTGGAAGAAACTGAGGGAGGAGGGGTTTCCGACATGCGATCCTGTGCCTCGCAATTTCACGGAGGCCTTTCCTTAAGATGCTACTACTTCCGGAAGGAAGCACGTGCGGTCGCGAAGTCTGCACAATTCACGAAAGCGCACACTCTCCTCGAGCCGGAAGCCGCGAACTTGCGGCCGAGGCGGATTTTCTCAATCAATCGACTGCAGTTCTTTGCCCGGCTTAAAGCGCACAGCCTTGCCGGGAGGAATTGACACTTCGGCTCCCGTGCGCGGGTTGCGTCCGATGCCGGTCTTACGCGGGCGGACGTTGAATACGCCAAAGCCGCGCAGCTCAATGCGTTGGCCGCGGGCCAGCGAATTTTTCATGCTTTCGAAGACGGTTTCTACCGCCAACTCAGCTTTGGTCTTGGTGATTCCGGTTCTGGCCACCACTTCGTTGATAATGTCGAGCTTAATCACGAACGGCTCCCGCATGCGGTGTGATGATCATGGTTCAAGTTATTGATGCTATGGGAGATAACCGAGATTGTCAACGGGAGCATCTCTCCCGTAAACTGACAACCACTTTCAAGCTATGCTGTCTTGTCATCCTGAGCGAGACATTACTGTCTAACCGACGGTCATGCTTGGTCGAAGGATCCCTTTCATCTCAGCTTGAAGACGGGCCTCGGAGGGAGTTTTCTCCTCTGGGCGAGGCTGATATTTTTTGATTTTCCAATGACTGAACCCAAGGAGCTCCATGCTGAAGAGTGACCGCTGGATTCGCAAGACTGCCCGCGAACATGACATGATCAATCCTTTTTCCGAAAAGCAAGTGCGCGAGGGCGTGATCTCGTACGGCCTCTCGTCCTATGGCTACGACCTGCGCGTGGCCGACGAATTCAAGATCTTTACCAATGTCAACAGCACCATCGTCGACCCCAAGAATTTCGACGAAAAATCCTTTGTCACCATTCGTACCGATATCTGCATCGTTCCGCCCAATTCGTTCGCTCTCGCCCGCTCCGTTGAATATTTCAAAATTCCTCGCGACATCCTGACCATCTGCGTTGGCAAGAGCACTTACGCCCGCTGCGGCATCATCGTCAACGTCACACCGTTTGAGCCCGAGTGGGAAGGCTTTGTTACTCTGGAAATTTCGAACACCACGCCATTGCCAGCCCGCATATACGCCAACGAAGGCCTGTGCCAGATTCTTTTCTTCCAGTCCGACGAAGTCTGCGAAACCAGCTACGCCGACCGTAAAGGCAAATATCAGTCGCAGCAAGGGATTGTGTTGCCGAAGTTGTGAACGGGAAGCGAATCGGGCAGGGGCAGCGTCATCGGGATTAGCCAAGCGACTACCGCCGGTTCTCGTCTTCCTTAAACATATACTTGATCGCCGGCTTGTAAATCATCAGATTCGGTTCGCCGTCTTCGCGGATCACCTTGATGCAAGTCTTGTCGTACCACTCAATGATGCCGTGGACTTCTTCCCCGTCACGCAGGACGATCACCATCGGCGTCCGCGACTGCATCTGTTTCTGATAATAGAAGTTTTCGGCGTTGGTCTGCTCCGGAGGAGCTGTCTTCCGTCCTCCAGCGCCTCCCAGCCCGGAACGGTCGCCACGATCATATGCGCGATCTTGTCCGCGATCGTGACCACGCTCCGGACGTTCATGCCGATCTCGGCGCTCCGCCACCGGCATGTGACTAGAGTTATGGTTTGAATTATGGTTGCCGTGGTTATGATCCATGCGCGGCAATGCCGGGCGGATCAGCTTGCGGTTAGCAAAATTCTCCTCGTCGGCGGCTGGTTTGGCTGGAGTGGGATCCATGATTTCTTTCATAGTGGCGCTGCTCCTGCACACGCGCTCGCACAACCCAACACGTTAAAGGCCCTTTGAAAGTATTAACGAAAGGCGTGAAATTTAACTTAACGTACCACAGGAGTCTCGCCATGACAATGCTACCGTCGTGCCAGTGCCGTACCGAATGCCAATCCTTTGCGCACCCCTTATTCGGCCTCAATTTGTCTCTTCGTCATGGGCTTAATCTGTCTTCGACATGTCTGTGCCTTTTCGCTCGCGCCCGCTCCAGGTGACCACGGCGACCAGCGTTGCCACTATCACCACAGTCCAGGCCAGAACTGGCGGATACATGCCGCGATAGCGGTTTTCCGCCAGCTTTGCCTGAATCACCACGTTGCGCGACGAAAGCAGATTACCCAGTTGATAAGCGAACCCGGGAAACGTTCCTCGTACCGCCGACGGCGAAAGTTCATTCAAATGCGCGGGAATCACTCCCCACGCGCCCTGCACCATGAACTGCATCAGAAAACCGCCCAGCGCAAGCATGGGGACGGTATGCGAGTACGCCCACAAGGGAATCACGGGAATCGCGAGCAGCGCGGCTATCACAATCGCGCGGCGCCGGCCAATCCGCTCGGACCATGTTCCGAACAAAACCCCGCCCAGCAGCGCCCCTATATTAGCCACCACCGTGATGAACATTACCGTCTTCGGCTCGAAGTGATGCCCCTTGGTGAGAAATGTCGGATACAGATCCTGGGTGCCGTGGCTCAGGGAATTGAAGGCAAACATTAGTACGACAAGCAGAGCAAAAGTGCCTAGGTACATCAAAATGTCCTTGTGCAACCGTCTCTTCGCGTTTCTCGATACCTGACCCTGCACCCACGCCGGGGACTCATCCACTTTTGTGCGAATGTATATGACCAGAAACGCAGGCAGGGCGCCGATCACGAACAT
>DATNKA010000223.1:0-2596 GCA_035603655.1 Candidatus Acidiferrales bacterium
GGTTAGTACCCTTTCCTTGCCCGATTGCGACGCCCAGTAGAAGGGTTTGTCGCCCCACGCCTGTAAGGTATATCCGATGCGATCGCCCGAGTTCGGCGCCGTGGCGAAATACTTCACGCCGCTCTGTGCCATGGCAGAAACCAGCCCCCAACTGAAACCGGGAACATCCGAAGTCACGGCCGTCGTCATCGGGAACTGGTACTCGCTTCGGAGGTGCCGCGCGAAGTCGAAGAAATGCGGCATCTCTTCCGCATTGGCGAGGCCGGTGAGCATGTTGGCGTAAAGTGCGCTGATCCCGATGCTTCCTTCTCGTATATCGGCGAACACTTCTTCCTGTTGTGCGGGAGTAGCCTGCTTGAGGTAACTCTCCAGCGCCCAGATCGTTTCCATATTCCACTTGTACCTGGCATCCTGCGGGTAATCCGCCGTCTGGTGGATGAGCTGGATCGCCTCCTCCAGGTTCTTCCACTGTTTCCGTTCGACGTCGGCCTGAAGATCTGTGTATCCGATGTCGTTGTGCGAATAGCACAGGAGATAAATCTTCTTACTCTTGACGGGTCCGACCTGAATGTTGTCGGTCTCGACAAGCTGCCCGTTCAGCTTGAATCGGATCGTGACCGTTTGCGGAGACTTTGCTTCGGGAACGGCGATCTGCAAGACATTCGCTCCGATCTTTAGCGGCGTATCGGCAAATTCCCGCGTAGGCGTGCGAAGACGGAGAGTTCTGCCTGCATTCAGATTATCCAGGCTCAGCCGCAGCGATTGCATCTCGCGACCGGCATCCCTGACCAGAGCGGGCTCGGCTCGTACCCTCGGTGCGAAGTTGAAGGCATGTTGAAAGGTCATGTACCAATCGGGGCTTCCCGAATTGTCTCCTCTCACTTCGAGCAGGAGCGACTTTCCGGGCCGGAAGTCCTTCGCAGGAGCTTTGAGGGTCATGTACCCGAACAAATCACCCGCCCTGTCTGTCATCGCCGCATGGAACGTCAGTTCAGAGCCGTCCATACCTGTAATCTTCCAGTTCTTGGCCGTGTCATCCTTCGCATTCCTGAAGGTGAACCACCGCTGGCCGTTGATCAGGAAGGCGAAATTGTGGCTCTCCACTTCCCCGGTGAAGCCGGCACATTCAATCCCTGCCAGCCAGATGAACTGGGTAAAGTCGCTATGCACATCCGGCATGGGCTCGGTTTCCCAGGAGATTGAGGGGGCGACGTTCTGCCCTCTTACCAGCAACGCCGAGTCTGCATCCGGGTCCGGTGAATGGTAGTGGATGGTTTCTCCATCGACCGATGAGTGGTATCCGCCGACGTAATGGTCAGCCGCGGCGGAAAGCTGCGACAAAGTGTCGTTCACTTCAATGACAATCTCTTCCCCGGTTTGCTGGGCAACCGCACAGCGGAAGGCGACAAGGGCGAAACCGGCCAACACAATCACTGTAGAGAGCTTCATTGGAATCCCTTATCACAGCGATTTGCTGCGAAGCAAGAGTAGGAACGCGCACTTGCAATCTGGTGCAAGCGACACATGTCGGCGTTAGGAACCGCGGGAATGCACCAGACCTGCCTAGCGGCCCGAGCGGAACACAGTATCCGCCCCTAGCGTGCGAGGCCGGGCTCGAACCGAGTCTCCCGGTTTCTGCTGCTCAGACCTGGTGGCTGAGCAGAACACTGTTCATAAACGGGCTTGGAGGAGATCCATGGCGATCTCACCGCAGCCGACATCTCGACAACCTCACGTCTCGCTGGCCAAAAGCCACCGATCGATCTAGTGTCGGCATTCGGATAACTTCCGCATCGCCGGTCAACCGGAAGCGATCGGGATTGGGCCACTGGTCATGCCGATATGCCGATTTATCGGTGCGAATGCACTCCTTCAACGAGCACCCGATGACAATTTGCCGTGGTGAACATCATCCGAATTCCGTGTTTCGGCCGCAGGATGACCATCGGGCGAGCTTCGATCATTTGACCCGGAGCCAACTGAAAATCGTACGTTCTGACCAGATCGCGCAAAATCATGAGGATCTGCAGCATCGCGTAATTTCCGCCGATACAGCCTCGCGGTCCGCCCCCGAAGGGAAGGAAGGTGAAGGGTGTGCGCAGCTTCTCGTTTGCTTTGGTGAAACGCTCCGTATCGAAATTCTCCGGATTCTGCCAGTGGCGCGGGGCATGATGCGCACCATACACATACACGATGACCATCGACCCCTGGGGTATGGCGACGTTGCCTACACGGTCGTCTGCGACAGCCATGCGGTCGACCATCCAAAACGGCGGGAAGAGGCGGAGCGCCTCCTGAATTACCTGAGTCGCAAATTCGAATTTGGGAACGTCGCTGTAGCCGAGAGGCGCGTCGCCGAGCACAGTATCAAACTCCTGCCGTATCTTTTCAAGGCAATCTGGACGCGAGCTCAAAAGAAAAAGAAGCCACGATAGAGCATTCGACGAGGTTTCATGGCCGGCCACCAGAAGCTGCATGCTCTCACTCAGGATGAGTTCATCGCTCATGCCTTCGCCATCGCTGTAACGCGCATCCATTAAAGTCTGCAGCAGATCGTGCCCGGGCGGTTCGTTGCGTCGCTTCTTGATGTATTCGA
>DATNKA010000224.1:0-2034 GCA_035603655.1 Candidatus Acidiferrales bacterium
GTTGAAAACTTGCGAAGAGTTTCCAAAAACCTGCTGTGCCTGATTTGTCATGTTCTGGAGGAGTGTTGTCTGCTGATTTCCTACAGCAGTTTGTCCACTTGTTGCACCGCACATATTAACGGCCCTCAGTTTCGACAACCGCTCTGCTGACAGCGGCCCGTGTATCCGCTGGCCGCACCTACGCCGCGCTTTGCGACCAATCTTTTTCCCAAAAGGTCTGTAAATCGCGTTCGCGCAGTTTTTTCGCGTGGGCACCGCCTTATAAGGTTGATGCGTGCCCTTGAATTCTTGCAAGTCTCCAGGGCATCGAGGAGTAAGGCCGATGCTCAAAAGCGCAACCCGATTGGTGTTAGTACGCCTGCATGACGGTTCCCCAGCTTACTTCGATTACCAAAGGTCATGATGGGAGTTCCACTTCGGTACCGTTGCAAGTGGAGCTTTAGTGGATTCAGGATTGAGACAGAGTTGAGACGAAAATTGCAAGGCTGTCTCAAACTGAGATTCCTGAAGAATGAATAATATCTACTACTTCGCAGCATGGACCGACAGCGGGTGCCTCATTGGGTGCGATCACGAACACGCTACAGTGATATCCGCCACGGCATGCATCTCATGTGCGGGAGGCTACCCTATAGCTGTCGAGGGCGGCGTGCTTCGTGCGCTCAACGACGCTGAGGAAAGGGAGTTTCAAGAGGCTCTCTACGGTAGCCAAGAAGTCCTGAAGCGTGAGACCCCGGATTATTCACTTCTGGTCCGGGTCCATTGGAAGCCTCTGGGTTAATTTTTCATCTGGACCGATGACGTTACTAAATTTCGGCAACCGATCCCCAAACAGGCGCATGGCTTTTTTGAAGTCAGAAGTCATCGGCAGAGAGGCTCCTATTCTCAACTTTCCCATGGCCGTTTACACAGTTCTATTTACACCCTCCTCTTAGGCCCCTTCGAATTACGATTTGACTCATCTACCGTGAGTCTTTGCCTTGCGGTCTGAGACTGGCAGAAGATGCCATCGTTTCCCAGCCGCCCTCGTCGCCAACTGTACATGGACCTTCGATTGAGAATCGTCTGCGAGTCAGGGGGACGTGCCTCCATACTTGCACGTATGCTCGAGATGTGCAGACGCTTCAAATCGCCTGGTTGCTAGTTGTGTTGCTTCTGTTTGGCCCAGCGAACCTGCCTCGGGAAAAGTACCGCGATCCTTCCATTCGCCGTCTCCAAACGGACGACCAGGGGTGGGCCCAAAAAACCTTGGCCACGCTCTCGCTCGAGGAGAAGGTTGGCCAGCTTTTCATGGTGCGAATGCGCGTGGGGGTCTCAGGGGTTCGGAACCCCGAGTACGTGCGGCTTTCTGACAGCATTCGCAAGTACCACATCGGATCGGTGGCCATGTCGGCGCCACCGGGAGCAAGGTCTCTTCATAGCGACCACCGCTATGAAACGGTGGTCCTGCTCAACCGCCTACAGGCGGAATCGAAACTGCCGCTTCTGGTCGCCGGAGATTTTGAACAGGGTGTCCTCCCGGCGCGTCTTTTTGGCACGACTGTCTTTCCCCACGCTATGGCATTTGGGGCTGCTGGCAAGGCGGCCTACGCCGAGGAGTTCGGCCGCATTACGGCTCAGGAAAGCCGGGCGATCGGCGTGCACTGGAACTTGTTTCCCGTCGCCGATGTGAATTCCAATCCAGCGAATCCGATCATTGGCACGCGCGCGTTCGGCGCCAACCCGGAGCAGGTCGGCACTCTGGTGGCCGCCTACATCCGCGGGGCACGAGCGAACGGAATGCTGACTACGGCCAAGCACTTCCCGGGTCACGGTAATACCGGGACGGACTCGCACCTGGGCGTCGCCCGAGTCGACGAGGATCAGGAACTGCTGCGCAAGGTGGATCTGCCTCCGTTTCGCAGCGCAATTGATGCCGGGGTTGATGCTGTGATGATGGCGCATATCCGCGTACCGGCGCTCGATCCAGATCCCAACCTGGTTGCTACGACATCGCCGGCCATCGTCACGGGTCTGCTCAAAAACGAGCTCGGT
>DATNKA010000225.1:0-4562 GCA_035603655.1 Candidatus Acidiferrales bacterium
GGTCGGGGTGCAGGATGTTCTCGGCCGTACAGTGCGGACCACCGCGGCGGTTCGAGCCGATGTATTCCTGATCTCGCAGTCGTCTTCGCAAAATGATCTGTGCCTGGTGATCGGTTCCGCGCATGCCAAAAGCACGGTAGAAGCGCTTCGTCACGAGTTTGCACATGATCTGGCTCATGAGAAAGCCGAACATATCACGGTCGATTCGACGGTTGCGATTGTGGCTGTGGTCGGACAGAATGTGCGCGGGAGAACTAAGTTTGTAGGTCGCACGTTTCGCGCCCTCGATAGCGAGGACGTAAGCATCGTCGCCATCGCTCAAGGCTCAACCGAGTGCACAATTTCCTTTGTGGTGGGGAAAAAGGATGTGAAAGCAGCCCTGGCTTGTATCCACAGTGAATTTCAGCTGGGAAATCCGTTGAGCCAGATCGTTGAAAGTGAGCAAGAAAACTACCTTGTGCCCTGTGTATCTCCGCAGAGTAACCACCTCGTCGATCAGAAATTGTAGCTGGTTTGCGGATTTGCATCCTCCAGACTTCGATTCGTATAGAGTTCCTGCCTTAAGCAGCGACAGAGGTCCCATGTCGGTAGTAAGAGATCCGTTTTCCTCCCTCCCAAACGATAGAGCAGCACCAGGGGAGAGAGTTGTGCCTACACGTCGCTCGGGTCCAAATGTTATTCCAGCGACGGGTCAGCCGGCACAACAGCGCGAAGGTAGCATCCTGGACGAAAAATCCTTCCGTCAAATGATTGCGGTGGAGCGGAAACGAACCGAGCGCTCCCGCCAGCCATTTCTCCTCATGCTTCTCGATGCGGGACACTGCTCGGGTGCAAACGGAAAAGTGTTAGGTCAGGTTCTGTCCGCTCTTTCGCTGGCTACGCGAGAGACGGACGTCACCGGCTGGTACAAGACGCCGTCGATCGTAGGCGTGATGTTCACGGAAATCAGCCTAGACGAGCGGGGCTCAATTCTTAGCACGGTGATGAGTCGCGTCAGCGAGACACTTCGACACAGCCTTACCCTGCAGAGTTTTAGCCAGATCGGCATTTCCATGCATGTGTTTCCCGAGGATTGGAATCAGGACACTTCGCAAGGCAATCCGACTCTTTATCCCGATCTTCTGCATCGTCACGAAACACAGAGCGCTACACGCACCATCAAGAGACTGATGGATATCGTTGGAAGCGCCGCAGCGCTGTTGTTCCTGGCTCCGATTTTTCTTCTGGTCGCTCTGCTGGTCAAGCTGGGTTCCAAGGGACCGATTTTCTTCAAGCAAGAGCGTCTCGGCCATTTGGGCAAGCCCTTCACTTTTCTGAAGTTCCGATCGATGTACGTGAACAACGATCACAAGATCCATCAGACGTTCATCAAACGCGTCATCAAAGGTGAACACGATGGAAGGTCGGAGGGCGGGAGCAAAGCAGTTTACAAGATGACAAATGATCCGCGGATCACGAGGATCGGACGGTTTATCCGACGGACGAGCCTTGACGAGCTGCCGCAGTTTATCAACGTCCTTAAAGGTGAAATGTCTCTGGTTGGCCCGAGGCCACCGATCGCGTACGAATGCGAAGTGTATGACATCTGGCATCGCCGACGCGTTCTCGAAGTAAAGCCTGGAATCACTGGTTTGTGGCAAGTAAAAGGTCGCAGCCGCGTGCGCTTTGACGAAATGGTGCGGCTTGACCTGCAATACGCTCGAAACTGGTCTCTATGGCTCGACATAAAAATTCTGTTGCAAACCCCAAGAGCGCTGTTTAGCGATGATGCTTTTTGAGGCGAAGGTGGTTGCGCTTTCCGCCGCCTCCAGTGGACGATGAGTCGGCAGGCTCGGCGACGTTGAACGGCAAACAGAGTACTGGTCGAAGAACGATTTAACAGCAGATAGGGAGCTATGACACAAGCAACGCAAGAACAAGCGCAACACGTAGGCAGGCACGACGCGCAACCGGTTGAGGTACCGCTGCAAAGCTTGGCAAGAGGGAAAAGAGTTTGGATTGATATCGACAACTCCCCTCATGTGCCATTTTTCTTGCCAATCGTTGAAGAACTTCAAAAGCGAGGCATTGAATTGGTTTTGACTGCCCGGAACATTTATCAGGTGCGTGAGCTTCTCGAGTTTTTCCAGCTGCCCTGCAAGGTGATTGGGCGGCACTACGGAAAGAATAAGTTCCTTAAGGTTCTGGGCACGCTCATACGGACAGTGCAATTGGCCCCCACGGCCGCTTTGATGCGCCCCGACGTCGCTATCTCGCATGGCTCGCGAGCGCAACTACTAATCTGCAAGGCTTTGGGCATTCCAACAATCATGATGCACGATTATGAACACTCCACCAAGACCGGGTTTCTTGAACCAGACTGGGTCTTGATGCCGGATGTAATTCCAGATGGAGCGATGGTTAGAAAGAGGGACACAGTTTTGAGATATCCGGGTCTCAAGGAAGATGTCTACGTTCCACGTTTTCGCCCTGATTCCTCAATTCTTGCTCAATTGGGAATTCCGAAGGATTCTTTGGTTGTAACCGTGCGCCCTCCGGCAACGGAGGCGCACTACCACAACCCCGAGAGTGAAATACTGTTCGCAGAGACTTTGCGACTACTTTCGTCCAACCCGCAGGTGCGGGCTGTGACTCTGCCTCGCAACGCCCGACAGGGAGAGCAACTGAAAGCAGATTGGAAGGATCTGATCGCTTCCGGTCAAATGCTTGTACCCAACGCACCTCTGAACGGGTTGAATCTTATATGGTTTTCCGATCTCGTGGTTAGCGGCGGTGGCACGATGAACCGTGAAGCGGCTGCGCTGGGGGTTCCGGTTTACAGCATTTTTCGCGGGCCAATTGGAGCGGTGGATCAGTATTTGGCGGATAACGGCAGGCTGACCATGATTGAGAATACTCGCGACGTCCATACCAAGATCAAGCTGGTCCGATGGAACCGCCCAGCCACGCCAGAAGATCGAAATTGCCCGGTGCTCGAATGCATCGTGAACAACATAGTCTCAGTGCTGGATGGCAAGAATCGCGCAGAATACCGCTCGCAGTTGCAAGTCGCGAAAAGGCCGGATTCGAACATTGGCCAAGCATAGTCTTCTTGGTGAATTTGTAGCCCTGCCGCCCTCCCCCGCTGGCTTCACAAGAGGCTTCGGAGCATTTTCTGGAGAGAGCCAATCAATGACATCTTATAGTACGTGTCCGGAGCTCACAGAAGTCCAGGAAACTTACTGTGAGATGAAACTATGTCATCGCATCGAACCATTAAAAGATTTGCGCTGGGATATCTTCTTGACGAAACATCCTCGCGCTTCAGTCTTTCATTCCTCGCCGTGGCTCAAGGCATTAAGCAAGACATACGGATTCCAGCCCATTGCCTATACAACCTCTTCCGGCGATGAAGACTTGGAAAACGCGATGGTATTTTGCCGGGTAGAGAGTTGGCTTACCGGACGGCGCCTGGTTTCGCTGCCATTCTCTGATCACTGCGAACCACTTGTTGACCTGACAGAAGATCAGGATGTTCTAACGGCTGTTCTGGAGCGCGAGATCGAGCAAGAACGACTGAGTTATCTGGAAATCCGGCCTCTGAGTCGGTTCAACCTGGTCACTCCACTGGCTCGCACGGCAGTGACCTATGCCTTTCATCACCTGGACCTTGATCCGCCGATTAACGAAATCTTCGGCAATTTCCATAAGAGTTCCACCCAAAGAAAAATTCGGCGTGCGGAACGCGAAGGCCTCACGTATTGCGAAGGATCTACAAAACGGCTTTTGGACGATTTCTTTCGTCTCTTCACTCTAACCCGGAAACGGCAAGGGCTCGCCCCGCAATCGAAGGCATGGTTCGCCAACCTGATGGACTGCTTCGGGGATGCGCTCAAGATTCGTGTAGCACTCAAGGGTGGACAGGCGATCGCCGCGATCATCACGATCCGTCACAAGAACACGCTCACTTACAAGTACGGCTGTTGCGACTCGCGGTTTAACAATCTTGGCTGCATGCACTTGCTGTTTTGGAATGCCATCCAGGAAGCAAAGGTTGCAGGCTTGAGATTCCTGGATTTTGGACGCACCGACGCTGATCAAAAAGGTCTGATCACTTTCAAGAACCGTTGGGGCGCTACGCAGTCAGTTCTCACGTACTCGAGATATGGTGCTGCAAAAAAATCGACCCATATCTTCGACCTCTACAGTTCGGAGTGGAAGACAAAGGCGGCAAAGTACGGGCTCAAGCACATCTCGCCAACATTGCTTCCGCTCATTGGCCAGATCATGTACAAACATATTGGATAAGGACCATTCTCTCTCCTTATTCTCTCTTTTATCATTGAATCCACCTTATGAATCAACTTCCAGGGAGTTTTCGGGAAATGACAGACGTCAGAGGCCTCTCAGCGCAGCCGTCGCATGAGTCGCAGGCAACCGTGCAGCGGTTGGTTCGCCTTGCCACTCGTGGCCTGGTGCCGATGTTTCACGAGTGGAAACAGCTATTTTGTTACAGCCTGAAGCAGACTGAACGAGGCATGGTTCCAGAGGGAATCTCGCCACGCTATACCATGATGACCCTG
>DATNKA010000226.1:0-4035 GCA_035603655.1 Candidatus Acidiferrales bacterium
TTCGCGTTAGTCATTGGTTCACTCCTCTCACGTTGCCTTATTCGGCCTTTGCAAGTTCGGCAGCCGGATCTTTGCTGAGGTCGGCTGACAGAAAGGTTCCCTCGGTGGGCAAGCGCACATCGTATTCACAAAGCATCTGAAGCCCCACTCGCAAAGTTCTTGCTCGGCATTGCAATACATGGCCGCCTTTGGTGCGATCTTTCGAGATAAAGTGGAAGTGGTATCCCGGCACATTGAATGAGCTGGAATAGACCGGGGACCAGAGGCCGATCAGCGCGCCTTCGATGTTGCTGAAGTAAAACTCCTTTTGTTCTTTCGCAGCGTCTACAAGCCTTGTCCCGGGCGCAATACCGCTTACCGCGCGGGCATGCACTGCTTCGAAAACACCTTCCACCTTCAAGGCGTAGAAAAGATTGTTCGACTCGCGATGCGGGTCACAAGCCAGTTCAAGGTCTTTCAAACAGCTGGTGTCTTTCGCTTCAAAGTGCTCCTCTTCCTGGAAGCGAGTCACCACGGCAAATGGAATTTGAAAATCGTCTTCGCGACGCTTCACGCTTCCGTCGCCCCTGACCTGATAGATTGCGCCGTCGAGAATGACCATCTCTCCGTCAAGATTTTCAAAAGTACCCAGGCCGAGGTCACCGTGTTCCAAAAGGGCCTGGGCTGACATTGCACCCTGGGCGACCCCATCGACGAGAGCAGTTGACGTGGAAATCTGATACATCCGATGCCGGTTGGAGTCCAGGTATTCGCCCAGCGCCGCACCGACAAGATTGTCGAGCGAAGTACCACGACTGGCCGCACTATCTCGCGCTGCGATATCCAGCGATGAAGGGATTACAACTGTAAGGGTCGGCATTCAAGCTCCGCGTTGTGTTTCTTCACTGAGCAGTAGGGCAAGCACGATGCCAAACCGCATTGTCGCGTTTTCTTGGCATTCCGTTGGCCTTTGAAGAATCTGCCCACACTGCAGTGTCGATGGCACGACCCCATGTCGCGGTGCGGACTTTTCCCATAGGGGAAGGAACCGTATCAGACGTGACGCGATTCAAAGAATGAAATGCAGTGTTGTGTCCAGCGCAGACACCACCCGCTAGTCTCAGACCGCAATGAGGATAGCGCTGGAAGCGCCTCGCCAACGAGAACTGTTTGGCATCCAGGTTGCTACGACTCAGTGTGTGTCGAGTCTCATAGGCATGCGAGGGATGAGGAAAGTTGTGAACGAGCTAGTTGACTCTTCGAGCGAACGGTTTGCGGTAATAGAATCCCGTTGGACGGATCGTCGTCCCGACCGAATCGTACTCGGGTATCACGACGAAGAATCATTGCGCGAACTCATCGCAACGCCGAGCATCATTGCAGTTGGCTTCACCTCTCGCGAAGACGCTATAAAGAGGATTGAGGCTTGCTTTTCAGCGGTGACTCCTTGGCATCAGGTTCAGAAAACAATACCCGGGGACGAAGCCGCCTGCGACCAACACGGATCTCATTCCGCAGCGCAGCGACTAGCCAGCGGGTTCTCCTTAGCGGGGAGTCGCGCGATCGTTGGTCGCGTTTTACAAGATGCTGTTGCGGCAGCCATTCTCGTCTTCTATTCGAGAAATACCGTGGGCACGTTCATCCGCGCATTAATCGGGGCGTAGCATTTCTTCGAACTCGACTACATTTGGGAACTCATCCTGAATAACTCTTTACCATTCTTTACGTCCGAGTTGTCGGGACTGTGGCAAAATCCATTGGACCAACAGTTCCCCACAAATCCTTCTGGTTTTAGATGGTTGCTTTGTTTTCTGGATGACCTGTATGATGCCGGGGAACTTAGGGAGTTCCGCGCGGATCGGAGGCATTTACCATGCATAATCACCTCGGACATCAATTCGAAACCGTAGGGAAATGTGAGTCTTGGGATCGACTGGTGGCGGACGCCGGCCCGCGCGATCACATCGTGCAACTTTATCAGGACGAGGATTTTCTCAGTCGCGCCGTCTGCCGGTTTGCCGGTTCCGCTATCGCGAACGGAGAGGGCATTATCCTGGTGCCAACAGTCGACCACTGGAACGCGATCCGTCCACGCCTCGAGGCCGAGGGCGTGAATGTGAAAGCAGCACGCGAACGGGGACAACTGACGGTGGTTGACGCGGACGAGTGCTTGCCCCGCTTCATGCGGAACTCTATGCCCGATTCGTCTGTATTCCTTGGCCTCGCCGCGGACGTGATCGGACAGGCACGTGCTGGAGTGCGCTACGAAAAAGTGCGTTGGTGGGGCGAGATGGTCAATGTCCTATGGGAGCGCGGGAACGTTGCTGCCAGCATGAATCTCGAGGACCAATTCGACCAACTCGCCAAGAAACATGACATCGCGATCTTTTGCTCGTTCTTGATGGACAACTTCAACGGCGAAGTTCACACACACATGTTGCCCAGGCTTGGTACGAACCACTCTCACCTAATTCCAGTGGATGACTATGATCGGCTGGAGCGCGCCGTAGCCGATGCTCTTCGGGAGACGGTCGGCGTAGAGGAAGCCCGCGCGCTTGAAAACCGGCTGCTCTCCGACTATCAGCCGCCCTTCAACATGCCGCGCGCTCAAGCGTTGCTGCTGGCATTGCGTAAAGCTCTCCCGACAGTTGCTGATCCCGTCCTGCAACGGAGCCGCAATCTGTACACCGCCCCCTCAGCGGCGGCCTGACGACTATGCAGCGCGGAAGGATCAATGGCGGCTGGACCGGTTCCCAAGGAGTCGATGGTGACGTCACGGCTGCAAACATCGCTACGGCCGATCTGATCAACATCCTTGATGCCGTTGAAGTTCCGGTCGTCATTCTGCGACGCGACTTTACGATCTCTTACTTCAATAAGGCGGGGGCGGATATGATCGGCCTCTCGCCATCTGACATCGGTCGGGTGTCCCGCGATATCTCGGTGTTCGACGCCTTGCCCCACCTGGAACAGCAGTGCAGCGAGGTCATCGCCGGCGGAGTGGAATCCCGAGCCAATTTTCGCCACGGGGAAAAATGGTTTGTTGTTCGGATATCTCCCTACACAAAAGTCGATCGTCAGGTCAACGGCACCGTGCTGACGTTCACTAATGTGACTGCTTTTCGCGCAAGCACCGATCAGGCCATCTACGAACGCGAATGCACCAAGGCGATCCTCAACACGGTCGCCGATCCTCTCGTCGTGCTGAGTGCTGACCTGCGAATCCAGACGGGCAATTGCGCCTTCTACACAATGTTCGGGGTTTCTCGCGATGATACGCAAGGGGTCCCACTCTACGAACTCGGGCATGGAGTTTTTGAGCTTGCCCCATTGCGTGAGCACCTCAAAGAGATGCTTGGCGGCAGTCCTGCGTTCCAGCCCGTTGAGGTGGATCGTGTCTCCACAGTAAAGGGTCAACGAACGTTAATTCTTGATGCCCATCCTTTGTCTTTCCCTGGTCATTCTGAGCGCAGGGTTCTGGTGACTTTCCAGGACATCACGGCGATCAAACAGGCCGAAACAGTATTGCGTGAACTAAACGAGACGCTGGAAAGACAAGTTCGGGTTAGGACCGAAGAACTCAGCTTGATCATCGAGACGATTCCGGGCCTAGTATGGTGTGCGGCTCCGGACGGCGAGCTCAACTATTTGAATCGGCGCATACTGGACTACACCGGCGCGAGCCCGGACACATTTGCGCAGCTCGGGTGGACCAATTTCATACACCCGGACGATGTAGAGCCGACCGTGGGCGCGTGGTCGCGGGCGGTCGCAAGTGACCAGCCGTACGATACCCAATGCCGACTCCGCCGGTCCGATGGAATCTATCGATGGTTTCAGGTACTCGGCCAGGCAGCGCGCGACAACAAAGGCGGAGTGACTCGCTGGTACGGATTGCTGATCGATATCGATGACCGGAAGAATATGGAGGAAGCCCTTCGCAGCAGCGAGACTCGATTGTCGCGAGCCACACGGACGGCCACACTTGGAGAAATCGCCGCTTCCATCGCACACGAAATCAACCAGCCCCTCGCCGCAGTGGTAGCGAACGGTCAT